>JAJLJS010000077.1:0-5573 GCA_033844545.1 Cyclobacteriaceae bacterium
ACCCTTTCCAGGGAAAAAGAAGAATTTCAACCCATCAACCCGCCTTTTGTGGGCATGTATGTCTGCGGGCCTACAGTGTATGGAGATGCACATTTGGGCCATGGGCGACCTGCAGTCACATTTGACACGGTCAACCGCTACTTAACTCATTTGGGATACAGAGTTCGCTATGTCCGAAACATTACCGATGTGGGGCACTTGACCGGAGATGCGGACGAAGGAGAAGATAAAATCGCCAAAAAAGCCAAGCTCGAGCAGCTCGAACCCATGGAAGTGGCTCAGCAATACACGGATACGTATCACAGGGACATGGCTTTGCTCAATACCTGGAAGCCCAGCATCGAGCCCAGAGCCACAGGACATATTCCCGAACAAATAGCCCTGGTAGAAGCCATTCTGAAAGAAGGCTTAGCCTACGAAGTCAATGGCTCGGTTTACTTTGATGTGCTCAAATACAACAACACCTACAAATACGGCAAGCTATCCGGCCGGGTATTGGACGAATTGATCAGCGGCAGCCGGGATCTAGATGGTCAAGGCGAAAAGCGAAATTCCGTTGATTTTGCCCTTTGGAAAAATGCCGCCCCTGAGCACTTGATGAAGTGGGAATCGCCTTGGGGAGTAGGCTTTCCGGGTTGGCACTTGGAGTGTACAGCGATGAGTTCTAAGTATCTGGGCACCCAGTTTGACATTCATGGAGGTGGCATGGACTTGATGTTTCCACATCACGAATGTGAAATCGCCCAGGGAAATGCCTGCAATCACCGCGATCCGGCCAAGTACTGGATGCACAACAACATGATCACCATCAACGGGCAGAAGATGGGTAAGTCCCTGGGGAATTTCATCACCCTGCAGGAGCTTTTTACCGGAAACCATAAGCTCCTGGAGCAGGCCTATAGCCCAATGACGATCCGCTATTTCATGCTCACAGCGCATTACCGCTCTACGTTGGACTTTTCCAACGAGGCTCTAAAGGCTGCGCAAAAAGGCTACAAAAAGATCATCAACGGACTGAGAATCGCGAGAATGCTGGAGTTTACTCCCAATGAGGAAATTGCTTTGGATGAAAATCAAATCAAGCAGGTCGAAAGCAGCATCACAGCAGCTTACCGGGCTATGGACGATGATTTCAATACCGCCCAGGCAGTTGGACACTTGTTCAACCTGTTGAAAAAGATCAATTCCATTTTCACCGGACAGTTGGCTTCGGCCGCGTTTGGAGAGGAGGTTTTTCAAAAAATGAAAGATACCTTCATCACCTTTGTGGTGGATATTTTGGGCTTGATCGAAGAGAAAAGCGACGTGCAGAATTCCATGCTGGATCTTTTGCTCAAGCTGTATGGGGAAGCAAAAACAGCCAGGGATTATAACAAAGTGGATGAAATCCGAGCAGGGCTGAAAGAAATGGGATTTGTGGTCAAAGACATGAAAGATAAAATCGACTGGGCGTATGAAGAATAATAAACTTTGGCTTTTTGCCCTTTTGATATTGGCCTGGGCTTGTTCAGGCGAAAAAAACACAGAAACGCAGGTTCCCGAAGTGGTTGTCAAGCCCTATCCTGACTTCAATGCAGATTCGGCTTATGCCTTTGTCCAAAAGCAGGTGGACTTTGGTCCTCGCGTCCCCGGCACTCCGGGACATGCTGCCACCAAGGCATGGATTATCTCTGAAATGGAATCCTATGGAATGAGGGTTCAGACCCAGGATTTCCAAGTGAAAACCTACGATGGACTGAATTGGGATCTAAGCAACATCATCGCTTCCTACAATCCCCAAGCGAGCAAAAGAATCCTACTGGCGGCCCATTGGGATACCCGTAGAATTGCCGACAAGGACACCGAGCGAATCAATGAACCCATTGACGGAGCAAATGACGGGGCCTCCGGAGTAGGTGTGCTGCTGGAAATTGCCAGGACGATTTCCAGCCAAGGACTGAAGCCGGAAGTGGGAATTGATTTTATTTTCTTTGATGGAGAGGATGATGGAGAACCGGAAAAGGCCTCCCTGAGAGACAATTCCCAAATTTGGTGGTGTCATGGCTCCCAACATTGGTCCAAAAACAAGCATGTGCCAAACTATTCCGCCTACTATGGGATTCTGGTGGATTTAGTCGGCGGCAAAAACGCAAGGTTTTATCGGGAAGGCTATTCCAGGCAGTATGCTTCCGGCATTGTCTCCAAAGTTTGGGGGAATGCCGCTCAATTGGGCCATTCCGGGTTTTTTATCCAGCAGGATGCCCCTGAAATTTTGGACGACCACGTATTTGTCAATGAATGGGCAAAAATCCCAATGATCGACATCATCGAGTTTTCTCCAGAGTATGGATTTGGACATTACCACCATACCCATCAAGACAATATGGAGCTGATTGATCCCCGCACCTTGAAGGCTGTTGGAGAGACCGTATTGTTTACAGTTTATCAGGAATAGGTATTTTTCTAAAAATCTTTGCTTTATTCGTAATTGCAGACGATTGCACTTAATAGAAAAACAAAATCATATTCATGAAAAAAGGGCATCAGGTCACGATGAAGGAAATCGCCAAAAAACTTGGCGTATCGGTTTCTACCATTTCCAGAGCGCTTAAGGATTCTCCGGAGCTACACCCAGAGACCAAGCGAAAAATCGTGGAGGCAGCAAAAGAGATGAATTATCACCCCAACCTTTTGGCCCAAAGTCTGAGAATCAGCCGATCCAAAACTCTGGGAGTAATTGTACCGGAAATTACTTCTCATTTTTTCGCCTCTTGCATCAGTGGAATTCAGGATATTGCCAATACCCGCGGGTATAATGTCATGATCTGTCAATCCAATGAATCCTTGGAACAGGAAAAAGCCAATATTCAAACCTTGGTTTCCAGCCAGGTAGATGGACTTTTGATTTCCTTGAGCCGGGAAACCAACCAATACGACCACTTGTATGACCTCTATGAGCGGGAAATTAACTTCGTGCTTTTTGACCGGGTTCAGGAAGACATCCCCGTTTCCAAAGTCACTTTCAATGACATGGGAGGTGCCTATCAGGTCGTCAAGCACCTGTTGGAAAATGGCTCCCGAAGGATAGTTTATGTTTCAGGTCCCGAGGATCTTTATATTTCCAAGAAAAGAAAGGAAGGCTATCTTCAGGCATTGGAAGAATTCGGGGTGAATCGGGATAATTCTTTGATCAAAATTACCGATTTGACTGAGGCGGGGAACATCAAAGTCGCCCAGGAAATCCTCAATATGAGACCTCGCCCGGATGCTGTTTTTTGCATGATTGATCCCGTGGCGGTAGATGTGATGACCGAGTGGAAATCTCAGGGGGTAAAGATTCCAGAAGATATCGCGCTGGCCGGATTTACCAACAATCCTACCTCTGCCGTGGTGGAACCCCCGCTGACCACTGTGGCTCAGCCAGGCTATGAAATGGGCAAACTGGCCGTCGGCCACCTTTTGGACCAATTGGATGGCATAGCCTCTGATGACCCGATTTCGATAGTTCTGGAGACTACTTTGGTACCTAGGAAGTCCTCACAACACTTTTAAACTCTTTTATCCAAGTACTTGGCTTATTGTATATGGTATGTTGTAAATACGAGAAATTTAAACTAACAACCTACCATTTACTCCTACCTGTTTACCCTTTGTTATGCCTCCTCAATTATCCCAAACCTTTCAATCCCTTTTTTCGGCCACTCCCCTTATCGCATTTGCTCCAGGAAGGATCAATTTGATCGGAGAACATACGGATTACCAGGAGGGCTTTGTATTTCCTGCAGCAGTTGATTTTGGAATCAATGTAGGTATCCAAAAAAACGGCTTGAGGTATTGCAGGCTGTATTCTATGGATTTTGACCAAGAGTTCAGCTTTGAATTGGACTCCTTTTCTCCCAAAAAAGGACATTGGGCCACTTACGTCATGGGCATGTGTTCCCTACTTCAGCAATCTGGATATACGCTGGAAGGCTTTGACCTTATAATTGGAGGAAATATTCCGGTGGGATCGGGACTTTCCTCTTCAGCCGCACTTTCTGTCGCCATCGGAACAGCCATTTCGGGTCTTTTTCGTTTTGGGATTCCCAAAAAAAATATCGCGCTTTATGCCCAAAAGTCAGAACATTTGTATGCCGGCGTGAAATGCGGCATCATGGACCCTTATGCCTCGGCTTTCGGGGCCAAAGGAAAAGCACTATTGCTCGATTGCAGAACCAATACCCATGAGGAAATAGCAGTGGATCTTCAGGAGTATACCCTGATCCTCACCAATACCAAAGTCAAGCATTCCCTGGCCGACTCAGCCTACAATAAGCGCCGGGAGGCCTGTGAGGAAAGCGTCAAAATTCTTCAAGCCCGCTTTCCTGAAATTCATACCCTGAGGGATATTCCAGAATCAGAGCTGGAAGAGCTAAAATCGATTTTGCCGGATCATCTTTTCCCCAAGGCCAAGCATGTCATCACAGAATGCCACCGGGTGCTGCAAGCCGCAAATGCCCTCAAAGATCGAGATTTGATTTCATTTGGAAACTTGCTGAATGCATCCCATAAAAGTCTAAGCCAAGACTACGAGGTCAGCTGTGCAGAATTGGATTTTTTGGCCGAAAAAGCCCAAAGCCTTCCTTTTGTCCTTGGTTCCCGAATGATGGGAGGAGGATTCGGGGGCTGCACGATTAGCTTGGTCAAAACCTCCGAGATCGAATCCTTCCAATTCATCCTAAGCCAAAGCTATCGGGAGGCATTTCAAAAAGATCCGGACTTCATTTCGGTCCATCTCAGCGAAGGAGCTCTGGTCCTCTGAAAAATTTTCATCGATCAAATCGGAGGTTTGAGCTATAATATTCCCATTTATAGCTCTTTAACCCTATGCTTTTGAGCTTTTTTCCTATTTTTCACAAAAAATTCTAATACCCTATGATTTACCCGAAAAACCTACGTAACCTATTGGTTCTGCTGTTGGTACTGGGGATCGGACTGGCTTCTTGTTCCAAAAAAAGAGAAGGAAACCCCAAAGTCCTGATATTCAGCAAAACAGCGGGATATTATCATGAATCCATCCCATCTGGGATAGCAGCCATCCAAAAATTGGGGGCCGAAAATGGCTTTGAAGTGGACACCACCAAAAATGCCGAAAACATCAACGAAGAAAATCTCGCGCAATATGCAGCGGTGATTTTCCTCAGTACTACAGCGGATGTATTGAATCACTATCAGGAAGCTGATTTTGAGCGATATATCCAATCCGGAGGAGGATTTGTAGGAATCCATGCCGCAGCAGATACCGAATACAATTGGGGCTGGTATGGACGATTGGTCGGCGGCTATTTTGCCGATCACCCAGGCATCAATGACCCCCATCCAAACGTTCAGCCTGGAAAAGTCACCAAAACAGGAGAGAAACATCCCTCAGTGGATTTCCTTCCCAATACCTGGGAAAGAACTGACGAGTGGTACAGCTACAAAAACGTCAACCCCAACACCAAAAAGCTGTTGATGCTGGACGAGTCCTCTTACCAAGGGGGCTTGGATATGGGAGAGCATCCGATTGCATGGTATCATGACTATGACGGAGGAAGAGCTTGGTATACCGGGGG
>JAJLJS010000078.1:0-2273 GCA_033844545.1 Cyclobacteriaceae bacterium
GCGATTGCGAAAATTGCAAATACCTTTTTCATTTGTTATGGTTTTCTTAATTACATCACAAAGGTACTAGTATTATTTTCAATTGTGCAAGTGCCGTTCAAATATTTTTTATTTGTTTTTATAAACAATCTTTACCGGAACACCTTCAAAATCAAAGTTTTCTCTTAACCTGTTTTCCAGGAACCTGGTATAGGGATCTTTGATGTATTGGGGGAGGTTGCAGAAGAAGGCAAATACCGGATTTTTGGTGGGCAATTGGGTGGCGTATTTGATTTTGATGTATTTCCCTTTCCAGGCTGGGGGAGGGTAGTTTTCAATCTCCTTAAGCATTACGTCGTTCAGTTTGGAGGTTGGGATTCTTCGGGTTTTGTTCTCAAAAACCTTGACGGCAAGTTCAATGGCCTGAAAAATTCTTTGTTTTTCGGTTACCGATGTGAAAATAATTGGGATCCATTTGTGTTCACCCAGTCTTTCCATCATTTCCCCTTTGATCTTGTCCATGGTTTTATGATCCTTCTCGATCAGATCCCACTTATTGACCATGATCATCACTCCTTTGTTATTCTTGATTGCCAGTGCGATCAAGTTGATGTCCTGAGCTTCCAATCCACGGGTAGCATCCACCATGACGATGACTACGTCAGATTCTTCCAAGGTCCGAAGTGACCGCATGACCGAATAAAACTCAATGTCCTCTTTGACTTTTCCTTTTTTCCGGATCCCTGCTGTATCGGTAATGATAAAATCCTGTCCAAAGAATTTATACCGGGTGTGGATAGAATCTCTCGTAGTGCCGGCTTCATCGGTAACGATAGATCTTTCCTGGCCCAAAAGAGCATTTAGGAAAGATGACTTTCCTACGTTGGGTCTACCCAAAATCGAAATTTTTGGAACCCCTGCATCCGGGTCTTCTTCTCCGTCTTCTTTGAAATGCTGGACTACTTCATCCAATAGATCTCCGGTTCCTGATCCACTGACAGCCGCAATCGGGAAAATTTCAAAGTCAGATAGGCCCAGGGTATAAAATTCATTCGCCATGAATGCTTTTTCTTGATTGTCGGCCTTATTGGCGACAATGTACAGAGGCTTTTTGGTTCCTCTCAGCTCATTGGCAAATTCCGTATCCAGGTCCGTCAAGCCATCGTTGCAGTCGACCACGAATAGAATGACATCAGCTTCCTCTAGGGCAAGTTTGACTTGCTTTCGGATTTCTGCTTCAAAGACATCGTCTGAGCCAGTGACATATCCTCCGGTGTCAATGACGGAGAAAAATTTTCCGGCCCATTGTGCGTGGCCATAATGGCGATCCCGGGTTACCCCGCTTAGGTTATCCTCAATGGCTTTTCTTTCCTCCACCAAGCGGTTGAAGAGGGTGGATTTTCCAACATTTGGTCTACCTACAATTGCTACAATATTTGCCATGATTAAGATGGGTCGTACCCGAATTTTTTAAGTTTTGCTTTATTTTTTCTCCAGTCCTGCTCCACCTTCACAAAGGTTTCGAGAAAGACTTTTTTCCCGAAGAACTTCTCCAGTTCTTCCCGGGCTTCAATGCCTACTTTTTTCAGCATTTTCCCTTTGTCGCCAATCAAAATGCCTTTTTGGCTATTTCGTTCACAAAAGATGGTAGCCCGGATTTTGATGAGATTTTCCTCTTCGTGGAAATCCTCAATTCCAACTTCCGTACTGTAAGGGATTTCTTTTTTGTAATTGGTGAAGATTTTTTCGCGGATAATCTCAGAGGCAAAGAACCGCTCGGGACGGTCGGTTAGTTCCTCTTTGTCATAAAAAGCCGGATGTTCGGGAAGTTTTTCCAGAATTTCCTGAAGAATTCTCTCGGTATTGAAGTTTTCTTTTGCGGAAATGGGGATTACAGTATCAGCCTTGACTCTCGAAGTCCAGTACTCTGTCACCTCCTCCAATTGTCCTTCTTTGGCCAGGTCAATTTTATTGATGACCAAGATGACGGGGATTCCGGATTCGTTGATTCTTCGGATCACTTCTTCGATTTCTTCCTCGGTCTCAAAGAGGTCAGTTACGAAAAGGATAATGTCGGCATCTTCCAAGGAAAGGTTGACAAAACTCATCATGCTCTTGTGAAGCTCATATTTTGGCTTGAGCATCCCGGGAGTATCCGAAAAAACGATTTGATAATTTTCTGAATTGATCAGGCCTACAATCCGATGCCGGGTAGTTTGCGCTTTGGAAGAAATGATTGAAAGCCGCTCACCTACAAGGATATTCATCAAGGTGGACTTGCCTACATTGGGTTT
>JAJLJS010000079.1:0-2952 GCA_033844545.1 Cyclobacteriaceae bacterium
TACGCTCGTAAAAGAGGTGAGAAAACCATGATGGATAGACTAGCCGGTGAAATCATCGCAGCTGCAAAAGGCGAAGGTGCCGCAGTGAAGAAGAAAGATGATACGCACAGAATGGCTGAGGCCAACAAAGCATTCTCTCACTTTAGATTTTAATTAGGATGGCAAGAGATTTAAGATTCACCAGAAACATCGGTATCGCTGCCCACATCGATGCCGGAAAGACCACCACCACCGAGCGTATCCTTTTTTATTCCGGCGTGAGCCACAAGATCGGCGAGGTGCACGATGGTGCAGCCACCATGGACTGGATGGCCCAGGAGCAGGAGAGAGGGATTACCATCACTTCTGCCGCGACTACCGTATTCTGGAACTACAAAGATCAAAAATACAACGTCAATATCATCGATACTCCGGGACACGTTGACTTTACTGTTGAGGTTAACCGTTCCTTGAGAATCCTGGATGGTCTTGTTTTCCTGTTTAGTGCTGTTGACGGCGTTGAGCCTCAATCAGAGACCAACTGGAGATTGGCTGATGGATACAAAGTAGCCCGTATCGGTTTTGTGAACAAAATGGACCGTGCAGGTGCCAACTTTTTGGAAGTTTGTAAGCAAGTAAAGGAAATGCTGGGTTCTCACGCGGTTCCTTTGCAATTGCCAATCGGTGCTGAAGACAAGTTCAAAGGGGTAGTTGATTTGATCAACAACCGTGCGATCACTTGGAATGAGCACGACATGGGAATGACTTACGAGGTTATTCCGATTCCTGAAGATATGCTTGACGAAGTAGCCCAGTGGAGAGAGCACTTGCTTGAGTCCGTGGCTGAGTTCGACGAGACTTTGATGGAAAAATATTTCGAAGATCCAGATTCTATCACAGAAGCTGAGATTTTGGCAGCCTTGAGAGAAGCAACGATCAAAATGAAAGTTGTACCTATGGTTTGTGGATCTTCTTTCAAAAACAAAGGCGTTCAGACTATGCTTGACTTGGTGATGGAATTGCTTCCGTCTCCATTGGACAAGGACGATATCATTGCCCATGAATTGGACAATGAAGAAAAAGAAGTTAGAATCGCCCCTGACGAAACTGAACCATTCACTGGTTTGGCATTCAAAATCGCTACTGACCCATTCGTAGGTAGACTTTGTTTTGTAAGAGCTTACTCTGGTGTTCTTGAGTCAGGATCTTATGTATTCAACAGCCGATCTGGAAACAAGGAGCGTATCTCCCGAGTTTTCCAAATGCACGCAAACAAGCAAAACCAAATCGAAAGATTGGTTGCTGGTGATATCGGAGCTGTAGTTGGTTTCAAGGATATCAAAACTGGTGACACCCTTTGCGACGAAAAACGTAAGGTAGTTCTTGAATCTATGATCTTCCCTGAGCCGGTTATCGGTTACGCCATCGAGCCTAAGACTCAGGCTGACGTAGATAAACTGGGTATGGCGATCGCTAAATTGGTAGAAGAAGATCCAACTCTTCAGGTGAATACGGATCAGGAAACTGGTCAGACCATCTTGAGAGGTATGGGTGAACTTCACCTAGAGATCATCATCGACCGACTGAAGAGAGAATTCAAGGTTGAAATCAACCAAGGTGCTCCTCAGGTAGCTTACAAAGAAGCTTTGTTTGGCAGTGTTGAGCACAAAGAAGTTTACAAGAAGCAGACTGGTGGTAAGGGTAAGTTCGCGGATATCGTGTTCGAACTTGGACCAAAAGATCCGGATCCGGAAACCGGCGAGATCAAGCCAGGATTGGAATTTGTAAATGCTATCGTTGGTGGTGTAATTCCTAAGGAATTTATTGCCCCTGTGCAGAAAGGATTCCAGGAGGCAATGAAGAATGGTCCTTTGGCAGGCTATCCAATCGAGTCCATGAAAGTAAGATTGTTCCACGGTTCTTACCATGATGTTGACTCCGATGCTTTGTCTTTTGAATTGGCAGCAAGAATTGGCTTCAAAGAGGCGGCTAAAAAATGTAAGCCTCAATTGCTAGAGCCGATCATGTCTGTAGATGTGGTTACTCCTGATGAATATACAGGACCGATCACCGGTGACTTGAACAGAAGAAGAGGTTTGATGAGAGGGATGGATACCAAGGGTACTTCCTCCGTGATCAAAGCTGCCGTTCCTTTGTCCGAGTTGTTTGGTTATGTGACTGATTTGAGAACAATCTCTTCAGGTAGAGCGACAGCGTCCTTGACCTTCTCTCACTACGAGCCTGTTCCTAGCAACATCGCAGAAACGGTAATTGCAAAAGTAAAAGGTGAAAAAGCCTAATCTTTAAGAAAATGAACCAAAAAATCAGAATAAAATTAAAATCATACGATCATAGCCTGGTGGACAAGTCATCAGAGAAGATCGTGAAGGCTGTAAAAGCCACTGGCGCAGTAGTAGTTGGTCCTATTCCATTGCCTACCAAGAAGGAGAAATTCACTGTTTTGAAATCTCCACACGTCAACAAGAAAGCCAGAGATCAGTATCAGCTTTGTACTTACAAAAGACTGGTAGATATCTACTCCAACTCTTCCAAGACTGTGGATGCCTTGATGAAAATCGAGCTTCCTAGTGGTGTAGACGTAGAAATCAAAGTCTGACGGTGCTTGAAATTCCAATCCAAAAGACCTGCAATTCCAGCAGGTCTTTTGTTTTTTAAGCCATTTTTAAAATTATTTCTTGTCAGCCCTTTTCTAAAGCCCATTCTTCAGAATGAAATATTTCCTAAATGTTTGAAAATATTAGAGTTGGGATTTGCTGCCGAATTTTATTTCAGTAACTTTGCAGTCCTTAAAAAGGGCCCAAGCGTATAATCGCTTGTGGATTATCAAATTATCTTATTTAAGATGTCTGGTATTATAGGTAAAAAAGTCGGAATGACTAGCATCTTCAGTGCCGATGGACGTAATGTCGCATGCACGCTAATAGAAGCTGGTCCTTGCGTAGTGACGCAAGT
>JAJLJS010000080.1:0-11823 GCA_033844545.1 Cyclobacteriaceae bacterium
CTGGCCTTAATCCTGGATAATTCTTCTCCAAGCCTGGTTTTCTTGGCAAGCTCACTATGCATGAGTAATTAAGTCAAGGAAAACGATTGATAATTTACCATTTACGAGATACAATAGCTATCGGGACTGACAACAGACAACCCACAACCCACAACCCACAACCCACAACAGACAACCGACAACCGACAACCCACACTTGTAGTGCGCTCGTCGAACTAACCGACAACTTGAAATCCTCCAAACTCAGTTTTTCCCCATGCGATTTTCATATTTTTAGGGATGAATAATTGGCTTTTTTTCAGACTAATATTAAAATTTTAATAGGTGTGGCGAATTCCGAAAATTATTCCCCTGGATATTTGGAATATTGAATTTTCCGGGAAATTATTGGTCTTGAATACCAAAAAAACAGGATCATTTGTGTATGGCTAAACAGCTGAATTTCTTTTCCTTTTGGATGATTTTGCCTACTATCCTGAAAAATTTTGAATTTCAAATCCACTTGAAAAAATCAATCAGTTTCGGATGAAACCCAATTTCGGTTCAGCTTTTTCTTTTTCCTTTCCAGAAAACCAAAAGCACCTCCTATTCGCTGCCTCCAAGACAGACTTTGATCGATACTGCCAGCTGGCCAGTATTATGTCGGAGTGCAAGAAGGCCGTATTTTTTGTTCTTGAAGGAAAGACCCCTCATCTTTTTGGAGATAGTACGGGATTTCCGGAAGAGGATTGGGAGAGCTTCTTTTCGGGAAGTCTGGCACAGCAACAGGAGGATGATTTTATTCCTGCACCGAAAGTCAAGGCATCGGAAACCAAGAAATGGACTCCCCTTGGGGCATTGATTCTCAGGGACTCCTCCCAACATCCAATTGCAGGAATTGCCTTGGCAGATAGTACCTACAGGACTTTAAGCCCCCAACAAATCAGAGGTTTGAAACTGATCGGGGAGGAGATTCTGGGTAGTCTGCAGCAAAATCTTCTCAGGGAAAGCAATATCCGGCTCTCCGAATTTTTTGAAAATTCCCAAGGTTTGATGTGTACCCATGATCTGAAAGGAAATTTTTTTACGGTAAATCAGGCAGGGGCGAAATTGCTGGGCTATACCCAAGAGGAAATTTTGAAAATGTCCCTTTTTGACCTAATGCCAAAATCCCTTCATCCCAGAATTTCAGACTATTTGGAGGAAATCAGTGCTAATGGAAAAGCGGAGGGACAGATGCAGGTCATTCACAAAAATGGGACTCCCCGGGTCTGGCTCTTCAACAATATCCTGCAATATCCTGAAAATGGACAGCATCCTTATGTCATTGGGAATGCCATTGACATCAGTTCTCGGGTCAAACTGGAAAAAGACATCAAAGAAACCAAAGCCCTCCTCGAAGAAACAGGCCGCGTAGCTAGAGTCGGGGGCTGGGAATTGGATTTGTCCACCAATAAACTTTCCTGGACTCCGGTGACGGCCTTGATCCATGAGGTCGAAGAAGGATATGTGCCTGCTCTGGAAGAAGGGATCAATTTCTACAAAGAAGGAGAAAGCAGGGATAAAATTTTGAAAGCGGTGGATCGGTCCATCCGCCATGGTGAACCTTATGATCTGGATTTGCAGATAGTCACGGCAAAGGGCAGGACCATTTGGGTTAGAGCTATTGGAAAACCAATTCGGGAAAATGGAAAGACGGTCCGTTTGGTCGGTACTTTTCAGGATATAGACAAGGCCAAAAGAGCGGAAATTGAAGCGACCAATGCAAAAAAACTTTTGGATAATGTCTTCAATGCCTCCTCCGAAGTATCTGTGATTGCAACCGATACTCAAGGTGTGATTACCGTATTTAACCGCGGGGCTGAACTCATGCTGGGATATAAAGCCAAGGAAATGATCGGCCGGCACACCCCAGAAATTATTCATGCTAAAGAGGAAGTTGAACGGCATGCAGCGGAAGTTTCAGCTGAATTTGGGTATCCGATAAATGGGTTTCAGGTATTTGTAGCGAGGGCCGAAAAAAACGGTTCCGAGAAAAAGGTCTGGACCTATGTCTGCAAAGATGGGACTAGGCATCAGGTAGATCTGGTAGTCACTCCCATTCGGGACTTAAACCAACTGACCATCGGCTACCTTGGAATCGCATTGGACATCACCGAAAAAAGGAAATTTGAACTTGAACTGATCCATGAGCGAAGCCGCCTGCATGCTTTTGTCAAACATACTCCGGCCGCAGTCGCGATGCTGGACCGGGATCTGGTGTATTTGGCCATCAGCAATCGGTGGATCAGGGAATTCAAACTGGAGGAATCCCAGGTAATCGGCCATTCCCATTACGAGTTATTTGCGGATATCATCACGGAAGAATCCTACGAATGGCATCAGAAAGTTCTTCAAGGAGAGATCGTGGGAAGGCAAGAGGAAAAAGTGAAACTTCCGGGATTGCCCGAAGAGCAATACATTTCCTGGGAAATGAGACCCTGGTACCTGTTTGACGGTAGCATCGGCGGTATGATGATCCTGTCTCAAAACGTGACCGAAATGGTCAAGCGGAGACAGGAACTCCAAATTGCCAAAACACAGGCAGAGGATGCCAACCGTGCCAAATCCGAGTTCTTGGCCAATATGAGTCATGAAATCCGAACCCCGCTGAATGGAGTAATCGGCTTTACAGACTTGGTCCTTAAAACCAATCTCAACGAAACCCAAAGCCAATACCTCAATATTGTTCATCAATCTGCCAATTCCCTCCTGAGCATCATCAACGATATTCTGGATTTTTCCAAAATCGAAGCGGGCAAACTGGAATTGGACATCGAAAAGACCGACTTATTTGCCCTTGCCTCCCAAGCATCGGACATCATCACCTATCAGATCCAGCAAAAAGGTCTGGAAATGCTGCTCAATGTGGATCCTGCTTTGCCTAGGTTTATCCAAGCAGATTCGGTTCGGCTGAAACAGGTACTGCTGAACCTTTTGGGAAATGCTGCCAAGTTTACGGAAAAAGGGGAAATTGAATTAAAAATAGAAGCTCTCGATCAGCAGGAGGATCAAACCTTCTTGCGTTTTTCCGTCAGGGATACCGGTATTGGCATTCATCCCAACAAACAGGCCAAGATCTTCGAGGCTTTTTCCCAGGAGGACAGTTCTACCACCAAAAAATATGGGGGAACTGGACTTGGGCTGACCATTTCCAACAAGCTTTTGGGATTGATGAATAGCCAATTGCAACTCCAATCCAAGCCGGGTGAGGGGAGTTTGTTTTTCTTTGAGGCCTGGTTCAAATCTGAAGCCGGTGAGGCAATTGAATGGGAAGGATTGGAACAAATCCAGGACGTATTGGTCGTGGACGACAATGAAAATAACCGCCTGATTGTGTCCCAAATGCTACGGCTAAAAAATATCAAAACCCACGAAGCCTCCAATGGCTTTGAGGCTTTGCAATATTTGGCGGCCGGAAATCCCTGTGATGTGGTTCTAATGGATTACCACATGCCCTTTATGGACGGCTTGGAAACGATCAAGAAGATCAGGGAAAGCTTCAAAGATCATCTGGAGGATATGCCGATTTTACTACTGCATAGCTCCTCTGAGGATAGCCGACTGGTTCAGGAATGCAAAAATCTTCAGGTCAAATTCCGCTTGATCAAGCCTCTGAAAATCCAGGAACTCTACCATGCACTTGCCCACCTTTCCGAAAAACAAGTCGGGGATCATCAAATAGAAATTCCCGAACAAAAATCTTCTCAAATTTTCAAGATTTTGGTGGCGGAGGACAATTCCGTGAATATGCTCCTGGCAGAATCTATCCTGAAAAAGATTTTCCCCAACTGCATCATCCATAAAGCTCAAAATGGACTGGAAGCATTAGATTATTGCCAACAGCAAACTCCGGACCTGATTCTGATGGATGTGCAGATGCCGGAAATGAACGGTTATGTGGCTACTCAGGAAATTAGGTCTTTGGAAAGCTGTGCCAAGGTTCCTATCGTGGCGCTTACTGCGGGGAATGTTAAAGGCGAGAAAGAAAAGTGTCTGAGCATGGGGATGGATGATTTTGTGGTCAAACCTGTGGTGTCGGATACGCTCAAAGAAGTTTTGGAAAAATGGCTGTTCCCAGCTTCCCAAAAAATGGGGACTTTTGCTTCCCAAGAAACAGAAGTCCAGACTTCCCAACATTACGATCCCTCTGTCCTTTTGCGCTATACCGATGGAAATGAGGAGTTTATGGGTAATATTCTCAAAGTGGTGCATTCCGAATTGAGCGCTATTCCGAAGGCGATTGGGCAAATTATGGAATCTAAATCTTTGGAATTTGCCAAGGAGTTTGGCCATAAACTATACGGAACCTCCATCAGCTCGGGTATGGAAAGACTGGCATTTCTGTCTAGGGAATTGGAAATTTTGGAATTTTGGGAAGAAGGCAGTATCAGGGAAATAACCGATAAAATTCTAAAAGAATCCCAATTGATCTTAAACTTATTGGAAGATCAGTCTTAAGAGAATCCTTAGATAAGGTTCAGTTTTCTTAAAAATTCTGTTCTCCGGGTTCTACTGATGGGGACGACAGATTTTCCGATCAAGACCGTGTTGTCCTGAATATCAATGATCTTTTGAAGATTGATTAAATAGGACCGGTGGATTCTCAAAAAATTATCCTCAGGAAGACTCTTCCGCATATTGGCCAAAGTGGTATGGACCCGGTATTCAGTCTTTTCAGTAATCACCTTCACATAGTCTCCATCTGCCATCAACAATTGGATTTCGGATACATTGAGCTTGATCAGTTTCTTATCAATATTGATGTAGATATGATCTTGTCCAGAGAAAGATGATTTTATGGGTGATTTTCCAAGATCCGAATTTTGCAATCTTTTGGCCTTGGCTATTGCCTTTTTAAACTTTTCCGGTTGAATGGGTTTTTTCAGAAAGTCAATTATGCTTTCGTAAGAAAAAGCCTCCAAGGCCTGTTCAGAATCAGAGCTGGTAATTATAATCATCGGAGGAGATTTCAAGGTTTGAATAAATTCAAAACCGGTAAACCCTGGCATATGGATATCCAGAAAAATCAGATCCACAGTTCTGACATTCAAAAATTTAAATGCTTCAATCGCCGAGGAAAAACTTCCGATTAACTTGAGGTCAGGCTCTTGTTCGCACAAAAAATTTACGATTTCTCTGGATACACTTTCGTCATCCAAAACAATGCAATCCATATTTCACTCTGGTGTTCTTGAGAGAAAATTAAGGATTTTATGAATGATTTCGTCAAACTCTTGCAAATAAATTAGTTTACCTTCCCGGAGATAATTCTCGTGCTGGTCTGCAATCTTAAAAGACTCCTTCATCTCCAAAAAAGTGATTTTTTGCTTAATTCTATGAACAATTTCAGATGCCCAATAATAATTCTTGGACTCTAATGCATTCTGATAGGATTTGTATTCCGTAGGAAGCTCCTTTAAAAGTATAGAAATAATCCTTTCTTTGAATTTTTCATTCCCGCCGGAAAGCTTGTCCAAGTACCCAAAGGATGGTTTCATGTTGGTCAATAAAGGTTAGATTTGGCTGATATCTGAATTTCTAAAGCTGTCCCGGATGGAACTTTTGGGAATCATAAGCGAGAAAGGTCCAAGTTCCGTAGATCCATTTTCCGAACTAGAAACTCTCAAAAATGCATTTTCTGGAAGTGAATTCATGGGCTGAAAATTGAAAATCCAACAGTTTTTGTCCTGAGTATAGGAAACATACAAGTAGGCGCTTTTCCAGTCCCTTCCAAAGGATTCATTCAGGTCGGAGATAAAAAGAGCAAATATTTTTCGGACTAAATCCACTTTTCCTGAAATAAAAGGAAGTGTCCGGTCAAGCTGAATGGTATAGTTGTTTTGCCCCCCAAATTCATTGAAAACTCCGGCAATCATTTCATAAGTGTCAATTAGGTTTTCAAGAAATTCATTTCCTGATGGCAAGTCTTGACCACTTTTCAATTTTGTTGCGTTCATAATTTTTGAATTTGTGGGGGGCAATTGGGTGATTAAACAACTTTCTCCCTTTTAAAGGATGCCCAAAATTAGTTTTGGAAAAATGAAAACTTGGCCACCTGTCGATGGATGACGTTTACCTATCGGTGAATGGGGATTTTCTGGAGATTTGGATTTTGCCAAATTCGCGAATTGGCCAATGGGCAACCCTTCGACAAGCTAATAAGATTGGCAATTGGCAAAGGGCAAGAAGCAATTGCCAATACCCAATACCCCAAATATCAATTTCCAATAACTATATACCCGCTCACTAGTTGCAATCGGGCATCTGTACCACCGGGCTCGATCTTGCTAAGCCTGACAACCGACAACCGACAACCCACAACCATTTACGATTTACGACTTACGATTGACGAGGTGGTTCTATGCTATTGAGCTTCTGGACAAGGTTTAACCCACAACCCCACCGGACATCGGACATCGGTCATCCGACATCGGTCATCACAAATCCGACAACCGACAACCGACAACCGACTACCGACAACCGACAACCGACCCTCGTCCCGAGCACCTATACTGAGTTCGTCGAAGTATGTCGAGGGAAACCCCACAACCCGACATTCACTTTCCCATGAAAATTCCCCCCACTTTACTTAGGTTTGCAGGTAGGCTAACTTTTGAACAGTGACTCAAAAAATCAAAGTACTGCACCTGATCAAATCCTTGGGTAGGGGTGGAGCAGAGAAATTAATCCCGGAAACAGCTCAGGTTCATGATCAAAGCAGGTTCGAATTCCATTGCCTTTATTTTTATTATCAAGAGCAGAACATCGTGGATGAGCTCGAAGCTGCCGGGATTCAAGTCCATTTGATTCCTTCCGGCAATTTGGGATTGTTTTTTCAGGTCCAGAAAGTCCGTGACTTTGTTCGGGAAAATAACTTTGACATCCTTCATGCGCACCTTCCTTGGGCTGGGATTTTGGCCAGGTTTGTGGGACAAAAACTGAAGATTCCCATCGTATACACCGAGCATAATACCTGGGAGCGATACAACAAAGTATCCTATTGGGGAAATCGGCTAACGTTCAAAAATCAGGATGTGGCCATTGCAGTTTCGAATGAAGTGGCCCTTTCTATGCAGCTTAACTCCATTTGGGATCCATACAAGCGGGGAGGGAGACTGAAAGTCAAAGTAGTCCAAAACGGGGTGAATACAGAGGTCTTTAGAAAGCGGGGCGAGAAGAAACCAGCATTTAAAAAACGATTGGGAATCCCGGAAAACTCTCCTGTCATCGGAAAAGTAGCCGTCTTTCGTTCCCAGAAGAGGCTTTGGCTATGGGTAGAAATTGCCATAAGGATTTTGAAAAAGTATCCCAATGTCCATTTTTTGTTGGTAGGGGATGGGGAATGGAAGTCCAGAATTCTTAGGCAAATTGTTGATTCCGGTTTTAAAGCCAATTTTCATTTGGTAGGGGTTCAAAAAGAGGTAATTCCCTACCTCAACCTGATGGATATTTATCTCAGTAGTTCTGAATTTGAAGGGCTGCCTATTGCAATGTTGGAAGCAATGGCCTGCGAAGTACCGGTCGTGGCCACCCGTGCGGGCGGGATAGGAGAAGTGATACAGCACGGCAAGCAAGGTTTTTTGACTGAAATCGATACCTGGGAAGAATTGGAATTGTATTGTGAAAACCTGATCCTGGACCCGGAATTAAGAGAAAAAATGGGCAAAGCCTCAAGGGCCCAGGTGATTGAAAACTTTAGCATGAAGAAAATGGTCCAGGCTTTGGAAAAAATTTATCTGGAAGTCTTGGCAAAAGTCAGAAAGTAATTCCTTCCTGTACCATACCCGATAGTTGTTTCCAATCCTTAATCAAGCGGCAACCATTTACGATCCCGCTATCGGGACAATTTACGAGGCTCTTTTTGGCTATTGAGCTTCTGGACAAACCACTCGCAAGAGGCAATCCCGATAGAATCGGGACGGACATCGGTCATCGGTCAACAGACAACCCACAACCCACAACCGACAACACACAACCCACAACCCACAACCCACAACCCACAACCGACAACCCACAACCGACAACCCATAACCCATCACGCCGGCTGAAGTCTGGATTTTACCCTTTCTCCAATTCCGGACATGGAAAGTGACTCAAAACCATAGGTGTCTTTGAGTTTTTGGAAATGCCTGATCAAACTTTCCAGTTCTTTCATACTTCCTTCTGGGTCATTTCCGAAATTATGAGGATGCCACCATAGATGGTAAACCTCTCCATTTCTTGCCGAGTGGGTCATTTCGTTGAGAATTCTTTGGAAGCGGATGGAATTAAAAAGCGAATTATGAGGATTTAATGGCCTCAAGATTCGGGAGGCAGGCACGATTAAAGGTTCATTTTCATAGGCTTTGATTTCCGAAAGGGAAAAAGAGGACTTCATTCCGATCGGAAAAAAACAATCTGCAGATCTGAATAATTTTTTGCTGAAACTTTCGTGTTGGGTTTCTTGCCAAAACCAGTTTTTGGGATTGCCCCTTACGTATTCATAGCCTTCGGACAGACAGTGTCCGAGGTATAATTCATTGATATGATTTCTGGGGAAAACCAATGATTTCAGACGGACCCCAAACTTTTCCTGAGCTATTTTTTGGGTGGATTTTAAGTCCTGCACAAATTGCTCAGGGCTCTGGCCACGAATCAGCGTATAATAATGGGCATACGAGTGGGAGCCGAGCTCTTGAAAGGGAGTGGCTAAGATTTGCCGGATCAAATCCGGTGCAAAATGAACTTCAGGCCGTAGGCCATGGATCTTAGCCCATTCGTAGGCAGATAGTTTTTTGTCCCGGTAAGAGGGCAAAAACTCGGGCGAATAGTATTTCCATTCCTCTTCATTCTCCGCAAAAAGCATCCCCACAGTGGCCCAGGTAACAGAGATTTCATGTTTTCCGAAAAGCTCCAGCATCGGTGGGATCACTTTTCGGGTATTGGCAAAATATTCCGGACGATACCGGGTACCTACTTTGTCAAAAATCCCCCAAAGAAGTTCGAAATCGAGGCTAATCGTAAATAAACCGGTTTGCATTCCCTCAGAAAAGGTTAGAAAAAGGTAAAACAGGATGAAAAGGGTGTAATTTTTTACTGTTGTTTTCGAAGATGGGGAAATCTAAACCAAAATCAAAAACTTCTAAACAGCTCCTTGGACTCTTATTCTCTATTAGGAAAATCAACTACGACTGATCACTGTCACTGATCACTGCGACTGAAAACTGCAACTTTTTCCCCGATTGATGCCAATTCCCTGGATTGCCTTTACTTTGCAGCATGTTTAATGGCCCCGATTTTCCTCAATCCTTGGAGGAATCCCAATTTGAAATTTGGTTGGAAAATGGCAGATCCAGCAAAATCCCCTTTGCCTATATGGCCATTATTTGGGATGAGTTGGATCAGAAATATTTTCCAGCCTATCTGGAACAAAGAGAAGAATTGGATTCCTATGAGCGATATGGAGAATCTTATTCCAAAGAGTCTCTGGTGGCAGCCTATGATCTGTACTCCGAGTCCCGGGTGAAATAGTGGTGGGCAATATTCAGTGGCAGGTATCGGATGGCGGCAATTGGGAATTATTGCCAGACTGACAACCTCCAACTATTTACGATTTAAGATTTACGATTTACGACTTAGGAAATGGTCCAAAGCACAAGACCAACCGACAACCCCACCGGACATCGGACATCGGTCATCCGACATCGGTCATCACAAAACCGACAACCGACAACTGACAACCTCAAAAAACCTCCAAATCCCCAATACTCCAGGACCATTCCTGTTCATTAGGTACAAATCCATGCTTGATTTGTCGGAGCGTCACCAGGGGACCAATGGATAACTTGGGCAAAAATTTCAAGCCCAATGCCAAATTGGATTTTAGTCCGGAAAAAGAGATAAGTTGGCAGCCTGATTGTTGAATGGCTTCCTGTAGCTGTCCCTGAAGATTTTTTTCAGCCGAAAGATTAAGGGTTTTCGATAGGAGTAAATCACAAATCCGGAATTCATTCCCCCATTTCCCTTCTTTGATCCTAAAAACCAAAAGAAAGTTCTCTCCATCACTCAAATAGTGATAGGGGAAAAGTGGGCAGTTTTCATATCTCCAAAAAATATATCCGGGTTGGAAATGCGTGGAAAACCCGGGACCTAGTTCGTGCTGGTGTTCCAATTTTGTGGCCAAGTCCCTCACCAGGGTCCAATCTGATGTGGGAATGGTCGATTTGGATTTCCTTGAAAACCTCAGTCTAAGTAACAGGGGGAGTTTTCCGAATTTTTCCCATCCCATCTTGAGGTATCCGAGAGTACTTTGAGTGTTTGGAGTATTGAAAATACAATCCAAATTTTCATTTCTGACCTCTTCGATCAATCCCATGGTTAGTTTGGTGAAAATCCCCTTTCGCTGATAATCTGGATGAATTGCAGTATCCACCGCTCGGCAAGCATGAATTACCTGGGTTTGATTTGCAAAATTCCAGCGTAAAAAAGCCCGAACCCCTACAATTTGCTTGTTTTCCAAGGCAAGAAGTACAGGCGATGGACCAAAGGGATTTTCAGTATGTTTCCAGTTCCAAAGCTGCTCAGATTTTGGCAAAAGGCTTTCTCCTAGGGATAAGCGAAGCAGCTCTACAATTTCAGGAATGTCTTGGGGAGTGGATTTTCGGATTTCCATGGCCTTAAATAAAAGAATTCTTCCTGCTCTCCCAAAAGCTAGATTGGGATCAGGTTCATTGGCCTGGGAGGAGCAAAGGTTTTTTGAATCAGGGCCTGAAAAAATGACTGGAATTTCAAAAGCTATTTCTAAGTTTAAGGTCCCCGAATTATTCGAAACAAAAAGTTGGGGATAACCATATTTCTTTATATTTGATTTGTTGTTTGAACTCACCCTTCATGATTCATCGTGTATTTTTGATAGGACTGATTGTAATGGCCAGTTCTTGTATCAGTAACAAAAGAATTACTTACCTCCAGAATATTTCTGACAGTACTTCTTATGCACTCAATGAGTTCATTCCATTTGCGGAGGTTGACTATCAGTACGTACTTCAGCCTTTCGATATCGTTCAGATTGATTTTGCAAGTTCAGATCCGATTTTGGTAGAAGGATTTGCCTTTCAACGATCCCAGCAGCAGGGGATGAATATGGTCGGTGGAGGCGGTGGAGGTCAGGGAAGCGATCCCTTGTACATGAATGGGTATTCCATCGATGAGATGGGAATGGTAGAAATTCCCCGAATTGGAAAGGTGAAAATTGCCGGATTGACGGAAGAGGAAGCCAAAAATTTGGTTCAGGAAAAGATCAATTCCTTTTTTAAAGACGACGTTTTTGTCCGCTTGAGAATCGCCGGAATCCGGTATACCACTTTGGGTGAATTCAATAATGTCGGGGTAAATATCATCTACAAAAACAGAGCGACAATTTTTGATGCCTTGGCAAATTCAGGGGAAACAACCCTTTTGGGAAAAAAGAATCAATTGTTTTTGATCCGACAGTATGGAGATGGCGTAAAAATTCACCAAATTAACCTAAACGACAGGGCCTTGTTGGCAAGTCCATTTTACTTCATTCAGCCCAACGATATCCTGTATATGGAGCCGATGAAAATTCGGCAATTTGGCACCGCTGATAATTTAACTGCCTCCTTGGCGTTAATTGGCGGGATTTTAGCTTCAGTACTTTTAATCGTAAATTTGGTTACGGGGGAGATATAAACGATGGAAAAGCTAGATCTCAGTCAGCTGGACAATGAAGAAAAAGCATTAGAAATTCGGTATGTGGTGGCCAAGTATATTCGTTACTGGCCATGGTATGCACTTTTTATC
>JAJLJS010000081.1:0-1770 GCA_033844545.1 Cyclobacteriaceae bacterium
TATGCCAAAAACAACTGGATCTACATGTATTATGCAGATCCTAACGACACCAAACACGTCCTCGCCAGATGGGAGCTCCGAGGAAATGAACTGGTGGAATCCACCAAAAAAATCGTCTTGGAAGTACCAACCCAGCGGGAAGAATGCTGCCATACCGGTGGCGGGATGGTTTTTGATGCTGAAGGCAACCTTTACCTCACTGTAGGAAACAACACCGTCAACCCAAGAGAAGGAACTTCCAACCTAGATGACCGTCCGGGATTTGAAAACAACGATGATCAGCGTGCTCCGGGGAATACCAATGACCTAAGAGGAAAAATCCTGAGAATCCATCCAGAGGATGACGGCAGCTACACCATTCCAAAAGGAAACCTTTTCCCGGAAGGGACAGAAAAAACCCGACCCGAAATCTATACCATGGGCCATAGAAACCCTTGGAGACCGACATTGGATAGTAAAACAGGCTATCTCTATTGGGGTGAAGTGGGGCCTGATGCTTCCGTGGATTCTATTTGGGGGCCTCGGGGATATGACGAATTCAACCAAGCAAAAGGACCTGGATTCTTCGGCTGGCCGTATTTCATCGGAAACAATTTCCCTTACAGCCGACATGATTATGAAAATGGCACCTATGGAGAACCTTATGATGTCAATAATCCGATCAATGACTCCCGAAACAATACCGGCCTAAGAGAATTGCCTAAGCCCGTTGTTCCGGCCATGATTTATTATCCCTATGGAGTTTCAGACGAATTTCCTCAGTTGGGAAGCTCCGGAAGAAGTGCTACTGGTGGACCAGTTTTCAGAAAGGCGGATTTTGCCAAAGATGCTCCTTATGTATTTCCTGCCTATTACGAGGGCAAATGGCTAATCGTGGATTTCATGCGGGGATGGATTTATGCAGTTTCCATGGATGAAAATGGAGATATGACCGGCATGGAGAGATTCCTTCCGAATGAAACCTTCAGCTCCGCCATCGATATGGATTTCGGTCCGGATGGAGCCTTGTATATTTTGGAATATGGATCGGCCTGGTTTAGAGGAAATGCGAATTCCCGTCTGATCAAAATCGAATTCAACAAAGGAAACCGGAAACCAAATGTCCAGGCAAGCGTGGACAAAACCTCCGGATCAGTTCCTTTGGCCGTGAACTTCAGTTCTGAAGGCACCAATGATTTTGATGATTATGACCAAGGAAAGCTGAGCTATTCTTGGACGATCACCAATGGTTCTGAATTCAACCAAACGCTGACGGAGGCCAACCCTAGCTTCACTTTCAATGAACCCGGAACCTATCAGGTTGTCTTGACGGTCACTGATACCAAAGGAGAAACCAATTCTAGCACCTTGGAAATCATCGCCGGAAATGAACCTCCAATGGTTTCCATTGACTTTGGTGGAATGAATAAATCCTTCTGGTTTGGTCAAAAAGAATTGGATTATGCCATCACTGTCACCGACAAGGAAGACGGATCCACAGAAGCGGGTACCATCAAGTCTGAGGAAATTGCAGTGACCTTTGACTATGTGCCTGCAGGCTTTGATCCTATCGAAATTGCTTCCAAGCAAAGCGGAGTGGAAAATGAAGCTATTCTCAACTTGGGTAAAAGCCTGATTGAGCAAAGTGACTGTAAATCCTGTCACCAATACCAGGAAAAATCCATTGGTCCAAGCTATCAAGCAGTCGCAGAAAAATATCCAAACTCAGAAGAAAATGTGACCTACCTGATTGGCAAAATCAAGAATGGTGGCGCCGGTGTTTGGGGTGAG
>JAJLJS010000082.1:0-28215 GCA_033844545.1 Cyclobacteriaceae bacterium
AACTTAAGCTATAAATTGTTCTTGATATACTAATTTATACAAAAGGATTTTTTGTCTTTTCACCTCAAACCTGAAACCCATGAAAATTGCATTCTTTAGTACCAAGTCTTATGACCGGGAAAGTTTCAAAAATCACCTTGGAAATTTCAAGCATGAACTTAGCTATTTCGATGTCATGCTGGATCAGAGGACTCTTTCCCTGGCAGAGGGACATCAGGCTATCTGCACCTTTGTCAATGATTCCATCGATGAAACTATCCTGAAAAAAATGGCAAAAATGGGCATCAAATTGATTGCTCTTCGGTGCGCAGGTTACAATCAGGTGGATCTAAAATCAGCCAAAGCCTTGGGGGTTTCTGTGGTGAGAGTTCCGGCGTACAGCCCAGAGGCAGTCGCCGAACATGCGTTTGCGCTTATCCTGACACTTTCCCGTAAAACCCATAAAGCTTATAACAGAGTCCGGGAAAACAACTTTTCCCTGGAAGGCCTGACCGGAGTCAATATTCATGGTAAAACCATCGGGGTAATCGGTACCGGGGCCATTGGGAGGGCATTTTGTCGGATAGCCAAAGGATTCGGGTGTAAAGTTCTGGCTTATGATATTCAAGAAAATGAAGAAATGAAGCAACTGGGAGTAGAATATTTACCCCTAAAGGAGGTCTTTTCAAGAAGTCAAATTATTTCACTTCACTGCCCGCTCAATCCGGAAACCAAACATTTGATAAATCGGGAAACTCTCTCCCAAATGCAAAACGGTGTAGCCCTCATCAATACCAGCCGAGGTGCCTTGATCGACACCAAAGAGGTAATCAAGGCACTAAAATCAAAAAAACTAGGCTTTTTAGGAATTGATGTATACGAACAAGAAGAACATATTTTCTTCCAAAATCTCTCTGAGGAAATTCTGATGGATGAGCAAATCACCAGGCTGATGACTTTCCCGAATGTGCTGATCACCGGGCATCAGGCTTTTTTGACCAAGGAAGCCTTGGCTCAGATTGCCATCACCACTCTCGAAAATATTCAGGAATTTGAAGAAGAAAAGCCTCTGACCAATGAAGTGAAATTCGAAGAATGAGATTTACTTCCATCTCCAGTTGAGAATACCGTTGAAGTGCAACATTTCTACTTTGTTGTAAATCTGGTTTGGAGCCAAAGGATCTGAACTCAAAGGTTCTTTACTCACCAAAATCAAGTGAACGTCAAGATTTTTAACCCATTTCGGCTGATACTTTATCCCCAAATTCAACTGATAATAGCTTGGAAAATTGTATTTATTGGCGGCAATATCCTGCATTTCCGGAAGCCAATGAATCCCAAGCTGGGTATAAATTTGCACAGGGACTTGGTCAAATCTGTATGCCCCAAACCCCGTCAAGGCCGTAACGGTCTCAAATCCTTCATTTCTCTCCCTTGGAATAAAGGTGTACCAAGGGTCTTTACCCCATTCTCTTGGGCTTAACCACCTTCCTTTCCCAAATACCTGGGTAAAATTCAGATGAGTAGTCCATCTTGTATTTTTCCAACCCAATCTCCCGGAAATGGCCATATTTCTGTCCCCTGGATTTTTGAAGCGAAAGGAAGGAATCTCGTTGCCGCCATTTCCAATTCCATGCTGAAAACCTGCCTGCAGTCCCAGACTGAGGGTATTCTTTGCATTTGGAAAATGAGATTCCATTCCGATCCAATACGTAGAAAAAAGATTTTGAGCCAAAGTATTCGAAAAATGAAGCTTGTTCTTTTTTCCCAATTTTCTGTCCAGCTCAAAAATACTGACCCAATTACTTTGGGTATTCCCAAAATATGCCCCAGGCTTACCGTCCTCCGTTCTCCCCTGGGGAAAAATCCCCACTGTCTCTCCTACTCTCAGCCATTCACTGCTTCCGCGGATACTCATCCGGCTGATTGCGTATGCAGTTAGGTTCCAGGCTGTATTGGGGGAAAACCTCACCATGATTCCTTCCATCGCCGTGGGCGAAAGTCTCCCATCCTGTCCGTTGACCCAGTCGGAATTGATTGGCTGTCGGCCCAATTTGATTGCGAATTTTTTCCGGGTGTATGCTAGGGATAAAGTTTCCAATTTCCCAAAAAACCTATCTGAGGGGTTAAGCATATCAAAAAGCCCGATTTCGTAGCGGTTGCCTTGGCCTGAGATAGGATCTGGTCCTTCTAAATCCGAACTCGCCAGATTTGCAAAGGCCCGATAGCCGATTTGAAAATTCCAATACTCCCGAAAATCCACCTGAGCTCCCAAATTCAATGACATCCCAAGCGCATAATCCTCTTTAAAGTTCTCGCCGGGATAGGAAGTATTCATCCAAAAAGTCCTCCAATGAACATCCGGATGAACACTGATTTTTCTTTCCTCCTCTTGAGCCTGGATTGGTTTCACTAAGATCAAGAGCAGTACCACCAAAAGAACAAGTCTGGGGTTCATTTGGATTTGGCTTTTGCCTCCCTTATGGGTTTAAAAGGGCCGTATTTATGCTGTTCCTCAGAAAATTCGTCCGAGAAGGGACCAAAGGGATGATCCATGGGTTTTTTGGAAATATCCGGCCAGTCCATCGATAGATCTTTTCCTGGTCTTTCTAGGCTGTTCACGTAGGCAGCCACATCCCAGGATTCCTCGTCGGTTAAAAGAGGATTTTCAAAAGTAGCCCCCAAAGGCATATTGGCTCTTACGTATCCTGCAAAGCGGGAAAGCCTGAAAAGTCCAGCCCCATGGTTGTAACTGTTTTTGCCCCAAAGCGGGGGGTAAACGTACCCGGTTCCGTCCGGCTTGGGTACTCCCTGACCATCCGCTTGGTGGCAAACAACACATTGGCTGTCGTAGACGAGTTTTCCTTTGGCTGGATCAGCTGCCCTGTCCAAAAGCGGAACCTCATACAATCCGGCGCCTTTAGGAGTTTCACCTTTTGGGACATCTTTCCCCACCCAAGAAATATAGGCTACCATGGCAATCATTTCTTTGGAATCCCGAGGCAAGGCTTCTCCATTTAAGCTTCTTTCAAAACAGTCGTTGATCCGCTTGGGGATGTCTTCCGACTGCCCGGATCTCGCACGGACTTTTGGATACGTGGCTGCCACGGCACTGTAATTATTTCCCAAAGGGACAGTTCCGGCTTGCAGATGGCAGTTTTGACAATTCATCCCATTCGACATAGCTTTTACTTTTCCTTTGGGACCCAGATATTCCGCGGTGTTGGCGATGAGTTCACGCCCGTATTGGATATCTTCTGCATTTGGTTCATCGGCAATGCTTGCCAAATCAGGAGCATTCCACATGCCAGTCGGGTCCTCGAGCGCCCTCACTTCGGGAATCTCTGCGGATTCCACTGGGACAGCTTTTTCCTTCGAGGACAAAGAGGGAAGCGAAACACCCGAGTAAGAAAGAAACAAGACTCCTCCCACTATTCCCACCAATACCACCGCAAGACCTAACAAGGCTACCAAGAGGGAGATTAATTTGACAAAAGGCTGTATCATTTGATTCATAGTCGTCTAGCAAGGTACAAAAGTGCATGAAAAATCAGGTGTCAGGCTGTGACTTGAATCACCAAATGCTCAATCTTAGACCACCTTGGATTTGGCCAGGAAAACTGGCTTGATATTGCTTTCTCCCAAGACAAAAATCTCCTCGCCCAACTTAGCTACCGACAATGCAATCCTATCTCCCGCATGACATTCTGAAAGATAATTCATGGAAATTTCGCGGGCTTTTTCTCCAAATTCACTAAGAGAATTCTCCACCCAGCGGATGTAACTGGTATTGTTGACATGGTGGTTCAAATCCAAGTCTGAATGCTGCACCTTGATTTCTTCCTCACCGATCAAATTTCCCATAAAGGAAAGCTTCTCTGGTTGCCAAATAGGTTTTTTGAGTGGATCAAACAATTCTTTGGGCAAAACGGAGTCTGGCTTCTGGATGCGTTTGGTCTGGGTATGGAGCAAAAGCCAGGAGGACATTGCCCGAGCCAGGACATTTTCCTTTTCATCCCAAACCATAAATTCACGAAAGGCAAATAACTTTTCAGCTCCTCTACCTCCGGTGAAAATCCGGATCTTATCTCCCCATTTTGGAAAAGAATAGACTTTAATCTCAAATCTGGAAAGGACCCACATCTGTTGATTTTCCAGAAGACTTCTGCCAAAATCTCCAGAATCCGCATGTCTCCAAGCAATCTCCTGCAACAAATCTGCGAGTGCAAACATTCGGATTTCCCCATCAGGATGGACCTGAAATGAGCCAACTTCGAACTCATGGGCAAATTGGAAATCCTCGGGAAGTATCATACAACGGCTTTTTGGGGAAATTTAGGAGGAATCAGGAATACTTTTTTCCGAAAGCTGGAAAGGATCAAAATACCCATTCCACAAAAAGCGACCAAGGCGAAGGAAACTTTCAAGTTGAAAAGTTCTGCCACAAATCCAATCAAAGGAGGACCAAGTAAAAATCCAAAAAAAGAAATGGTAGACACCAAGGCCAAGGCAACGCTTGGGGAATAGAGTTTGGACCTTCCGGCTATGCCGTAAGAAAGTGGAATAATCGATGCGACTCCGAGACCGACCAAGAGAAACCCTAAAGTCGCGGACCAAACCATTGGCACAAAGACTGACAATAGCAGCCCTGCAAAAATCAAAAAACCGCTGACCTGAATCACCGCAACCTTGGTATATCTGGCAGCTAGCTTATCGGTAAAGAATCGACCAGAGGCCATAGCACCCATAAAGGCCACATAGCCAAGCGCCACCAGCTCTGGCTCGGCCAAGACTACTTTTTTGAAATAAACCCCACTCCAGTCAAACATACAGCCCTCGCTCATCATCCCGAGGAAAGCGATCAAACTCACCCTTAGGAGAAGCGCATCAGGTTTTTTGAGTACCATTCCTCCCCCTTCGGAGGACTTTTGCTCCTTGAGGATTAAATTTTGGGCCAAGGCTATTATCGCCAGGGAAATCCCCATTACGACACCAAAATGCTGGGCAGGACTCAGTTCAAAAAATATCATCGCCGCCCCCAATCCGGCTCCGGTAAAGCCCGCTAAGCTCCAAAGCCCATGGAAGGATGCCAAAATGCTTTTCCCCATTTGATCTTCCAAGGAAAGACCTTGCGTATTTAGGGAAATATTCATGATGTTTCCCAGCATGCCATAGGCGACCAAAATAGGAATCAACATCAAGGTAGAAGTACTCAATCCAATCAGAGGTAAGGTTAAGGCATAAGCAATCCCCCCTGTCAGGATGACCACTCTGCTGCCAAATTTATGGACTGCCCAGCCGGCTATAGGTAGTCCAATGACCGAGCCCAAAGGAAGAAATAGCAGCATGGTCCCCAGCTGGCCTTCGGAAAGATTGAATTTTGATTGGATATCAGGAATCCGTGAAGCCCAACTTGCAAAGCATAAGCCTACAAAAAAAAACATGGAGCCTACGGCTACACGACGCTTGGAAAGGTAATTCATGGTATTTCTAGGTAGGTTTGATAGCGGTGCAAAGATAGCCAAATCGAATCGGAATCAGGGAAAGATTCAAGTTTCCGATAAACTATTGGGCAACAAAGCTAGTTTTGCAAAAAACAAGCAACATGGAATTCGTCATCGTCGGGGCTATTGTAGGCAGTGCCATCCTGCTGATCAGGTTTATCATCAAGAAAGTTTTCAATTAAAAAAAGCCACACTCCGAAGAGATGTGGCTTTACTTTTTTGATGTTTTCTTAAGTTAATTCGGAAGTTTATCGGAAAACTTTCCATACACCCAGGTACCCGCAAGCGCTGAAATCAAAGTGACCAAAACAACCGTATATCCACTGCCAATCTGCGCAAACAAAGGCCCTGGACATGCACCTGTAATGGCCCATCCCAAGCCAAAGATGAAGCCTCCTATGACTTGCCCCTTTCTGAAAACTTTGTCAGGAATGATGATTTCCTCTCCGTGAATGGTTCGGATATTCAGTCTCTTGATCAGCTGGATGGAAATAATTCCCGTCACTACCGCCGACCCTATCACCCCATACATGTGAAAAGACTGAAGTCGGAACATTTCCTGAATTCGGAACCAAGAGATGATCTCTGCCTTCACAAAGACTATCCCGAAAATCACCCCAAGAATTAAATATTTCAATAATTCCAATCCTTTGTCATGATCCTCCCGAAAGTTTGGCGCTACGCAATGTGGATCCTGTACGAGTTCTTTTTTATCTTTTACCTGTGTCATTTTTTTTATTTCTTAGAATCCAACCAATTTCATCAAGGGCTCCATCAAGACATGAGTCATCAGAAAACCACCGATCATAAAGAAAATCGTAGCCACTAATGAAGGCCACTGTAGGGAGCTGATTCCCATGATCGCATGCCCGGAAGTACAGCCTCCGGCGTACCGGGTTCCAAACCCCACCAAGAACCCTCCAAAGACAAGAAACAACAAGCCTTTGGCTGAAAACAGGGCTTGCCAAGTGAAAATATCCGAAGGCAGCAAATGAGTAAAGTCTGTTATTCCCAAACTGGCCAAATCAGCCTGAGTTGCTTCAGAGATTACGATCGTCTCTGGATTGGCCAAGAAAAAGGTGGCTATAAACCCTCCGATTCCGACTCCCAAAACAAACAGGAGATTCCAGATTTCCTTTTTCCAATTGTAGGAAAAAAACGGAATTCCAGCCGGCACACAGGCAGCACAGATGTGTCTGAGGGAGGAGGAAATTCCAAAGGTTTTATTTCCTAAAATCAATAGTGCTGGGACAGTAAGTCCGATCATTGGGCCCGCCACATACCACGGCCAAGGCTGTTTAATCCATTCGATGAATTGTTCCATTATATTATTTGTGTTCCTTTTTTTTAAAACCTGTAATCTAAAATCATACTTAAATTAGTCATATTCACCCGATTGATCACGTATGATTTGGGTACTTCCAGTGCGGATTGTTCTCCCTTATAGGCCACCAACAGCTGAAGGTCCAACCCCTTGAAGAAGCCTCCGAACCGATAATCTACCAGTCCCGTGAAATGATAGTAATCGGGTAATCCATATTTATTCAACACCACGTTTTCCAAATCGGGAGTGGATACCATCCCAGCTCCCAATGCTAGCTTGAGCTGCTCATGGACTGTTCGTTCAAACCCTAAATGAATGCCATGGACTCCTCCCATGCCTTCGTATCGCTCCCGCTGCATACTGACAAAGAATTGCTCCCGACCCCATTCCCTGGGAAACAGGAATCTTCCCTGATTGGAAATTCCGAGGTAATTAACCATCAACTGATTATGGCCCCAAAGAATTCCGGATCGTACCCCAACCCCATAGGTATTTTCTCCGGGAAGAGTATAGGCTTTTTGAGGATCCGGATTCCCGCCATTTCCGAGAGCAGTCTGATAAAACCCCTGAACACCGAAAATTGCTTTTAGGTCACTCTTCAACTTCAGGTTCCATACTCCTTCTGCAAAACTGATGGCGAAAATTCCCTCTGCCCAATAAGTCCAAGCTTTCAGGCTCAGGTCTTCTTCTTTGTATTCAATTCCCAAAATCCCAATACCCTCTGACTCCAGATGATGGACGTAGGTCTCTTCTGAGCCAGTCGGATTTCTTCCGGTAGAATAAAACCCGATAGATTCCTCAACCGGAACCCACTCCAGAGAACCTCTGGATATCAGATGGGAAAACCAAGAAGCCGTGATCCTCCATTTTTCCGGATGAAATCTAGCTGTAAACCCACTGAATAGATTTGGCCGCATGCGATTGTCTGAGGAATTCAGCAAGGGACTATCGAAATGCTGTCTTCCAAATTCTGCGGAATAGATTTCATTTTCATAGGAAATGTAAAATTCCTCCAGGCGATCCATATCATGCGAATTTTCCGGGTGATGAACATCGTATAAAGGCAATTCATATCGGTTGTCAAGTCCAGTCACCGGATCTTTCAGGGTTATATTATTTTCAAAATGTCTGAAAACAAAAAAACCGCTGAAACCAATTCCCAGCCCCTTCCATCGTGGACTGAAATACCCCAAGCCTGCTCCGGTACCCCAAGTGGAATAATCCAAAAGCCCAGCCTCATTGTCTGTCCTCATGAAATACGAACGAAGATGGAATTCAAACTTCCCTGAATTTAAGATTGTCCCGAACATCTTTTTGTTCGGGAGGGTATCGGTTGGGACCACTTCATGATGCTGGGCCTGAAGAGCCAGAATTTCGCACATCACCAAGATCAAACCCAAACCCACCCTACGCGATAGGCTTACAAAATTCCTCATGTTTTTCCTATTGTCTGGTGACTTTGATCACATCAGAAAGGCATAAACTAAAAATGGCAGGTCAATTGACCTGCCATTTAGAAAGCGACTTTCCGTCTTGGGAATTAAAGCAATGTGCTTGGACAAACGTAATCAGAAACTTTGAATTTTCCAGAATCTTTGATGGCTTTGAATCCACCGGCTACATCGATCAGATTGTCATATCCTCTCGCTCTCAAAATTGAATTGAAAACCATGGATCTATAGCCTCCTGCGCAATGCACATAGTACGTTTTATTCTTGTCCACTTTGAGCATACTGTCATTGATATAATCCAAGGGAGCATTTTCAGCATTTACAACATGTTCTGAAAGGAATTCAGAATTTTTCCTTACATCCAAAATTGAAATGGACGGATCTTTTTCCTGGATTTCGGCTAACTTTTCCGCTGAAATAGAAGAAATGGAATCCACCTCATTGCCGGAGTTTTTCCAAGAATCGAATCCACCTTGGAGATATCCAATCGAATAATCGTACCCCACTCTAGCCAACCGGGTAATGACCTCTTCTTCTCTACCCTCTTCTGCCACCACCAAAATCTCCTGCTTCAAATCCGGGATCATAGCGCCTACCCATACGGCAAAGCTACCATCGATTCCGATATTGATAGAGTTGGGAATAAAGCCTTTGGCAAAGGTCTGGGCATCCCGGGTATCCAAAATCAAAGCGCCGGTTTCATTCGCAGCTGCTTCAAATTCAGCCGGACTCAGAGGTCTTACACCTCGTTCCAACACCTCATCAATGCTGTCATACCCTTGGATGTTCATCATTACATTTTGAGGGAAATAAGCCGGAGGAGGAGTTAGCCCTGACAATACTTCCTTCACAAATTCCTCCTTGCTCATTGGCTGAAGGGCATAATTGGTTTTCTTCTGGTTCCCTAAGGTATCGGAAGTCTCCTTGCTCATGTTTTTCCCGCATGCAGAACCCGCACCGTGGGCAGGATAGACTATCAAATCATCCGAAAGAGGCATCAACTTAGTTCTCAGAGAATCATATAAATACCCGGCAAGCTTCTCCTGGGTCAAATCCTTGACTACTTTCTGAGCCAGGTCAGGTCTTCCTACATCTCCGATAAACAAGGTATCCCCGGTAAAGATTGCTTCTTCCTTGCCTTCCTCATTGATCAGCAAGTAACAGACTGATTCCATGGTATGTCCCGGAGTATGAAGGACGCGAATGGTGGCATCCCCAACCTTAAACTCCTGATTGTCCTCGGCAATGATGGCATCAAAGCCCATTTTCATGCCCGTTGGGCCATAAACAATTTTAGCACCTGTTTTTGCCGCTAAGTCTTTGTGACCGGATACGAAATCAGCATGAAAATGCGTCTCAAATACATATTTGATTTTGGCATTTCTTCTTTCTGCCTTTTCGATGTAAGGTTGAACTTCTCTCAAAGGATCAATCACTGCGGCTTCTCCTGCTGACTCGATGTAATAGGCACCTTGTGCCAAACACCCGGTATAGATTTGTTCTATTTTCATATGCTCTTATTTTTTTCTTTCGATTGACATTACAAAACTATTTCTCGAATCTAAATCTCTAAATGACTTTTGTCACACCGAGATCAAGCCTTTGCATTCAGATTTGAATGGATGACCTGGACAAGCTGATGGACCGGAACCACCCCAGATTGCCTCCAGACTATCTTTCCTTGGTGGAAAAGGATCAACGTCGGAACACCCCGGACCTGAAACTTACTGGCGGCCAGGGGATTTTTGTCCACATCTACTTTAATGATTTTCACTTTTTCTCCGAGTTGTTTCGAAGTATCCTCCAGAATTGGCTGCATCATTTTGCAAGGTCCGCACCAAACTGCAAAAAAATCCACCAACACCGGAGTATCCCCGTCAATCAATTCTTGAAATGTTTTTGCTTGTGAGCTCATTGGTTCATGTATTTGAGTGGTACAAATTTAAGAAGTGCAGCTCCCTCAAAACAGTAATATTTGTCACACCTGGTTTAGCGTTAACCTATCCAAAGTTTAAAAAGTGCTAAAAACCCCGCACTTGGGATAAATTTTTATATTTTCGTCCCTCTAAATTTACCGATTGAATGCCCAATTATAAGCAAATCAACAACCTCACCGGCTGGGTCATTTTTGCAGTTGCTACCCTGGTCTATATTCTAACCGTAGAGCAAACCGCCAGCTTTTGGGATCCAGGAGAATTCATCGCAGTATCCTACAAGCTCCAAGTTCCGCATCCTCCTGGTGCACCTTTCTTCCTGTTGGTTTACCGGATGTTCAGTTTTTTTGCCTTCGGGGATGGATTGCAAGTGGCTTATTGGATGAACATCGGAAGTGCTCTGTTCTCCGGATTTACGATTCTGTTTTTGTTTTGGTCCATTACCTTGGTGGGAAAGAGGCTATTCGGCATTCCCGAAGGATATGAATCCAAAGGTCAAACCATCTCTCTGATGGGAGCAGGGATTGTCGGCTCGCTGATTTACACCTTTTCTGACAGTTTTTGGTTTTCAGCCGTAGAGGCAGAAGTGTACTCGATGTCTTCCTTTTTCACGGCCATTGTGATTTGGGCATTTTTGAAATGGGATGTCATCAAAGACCCTAAGGAAGAAAATCGTTGGATGATTTTCATTGCGTATCTGGTAGGCTTATCCATCGGCGTTCACTTGCTCAATCTGGTGACTTTGCCGGCCCTGGCCTTGATTTATTATTTCAAAAAATATGAAAATCCCACTTTCAAAGGAGCAGTTTATGCGATGTTTTTGGGTGGAGTGGCCTTGATCATTATCAACAATCTGATCATCCCCGGGCTTCCGAGCATTGCGGGATCCATGGAGATTTTCTTTGTCAACAGCATCGGTTTGCCGTTTGGATCCGGGATTGTGATTTTTATGATTTTGTTTTTGGGAGCCTTGATTTTTGGAATTCGGTATTCACTCCGCCAACAAAAGGTCCTTCTCAATACGATTTTACTTTCCCTGACCTTTATTCTGATCGGATATACCAGCTATGCCCTGATCATTATCCGATCCAATCAGGATCCGATCATCAACGAAAATGCGCCTAAAGACATCATCAGTTATGTCTTTTACCTGAAGAGAGAACAATACGGCTACAGGCCCTTGCTGCATGGGCAGTATTTCACCGCCCAATTGGTAGAACAAGAAGAAGGTGCCCCCATCTACATGAAAGGAAAAGACAAGTACGAGATTGTCGATTACCAACTGAAAAACACCTACGATCCCACTAAAACCACTATTTTACCTCGGATTTATTCCACCCAGGAAAACCATAAGCGGATTTATCGGCAGAAACTCGGACTCCGGGAAGGTCAGGATCCCACCTTTGGAGACAATATCTATTTCATGCTTTCCCATCAGTTGGGCCACATGTATTGGAGATATTTTATGTGGAATTTTTCAGGAAGGGAAAGTGACTTTATGGATGCTCCATGGATGAGTCTTTTGGATTCCTTAAGCGATAAATACCCGGATTACATTACCGAAAACAAAGGGCACAACAATTACTACATGTTGCCTCTTTTCTTGGGGTTGATTGGTTTGTTTTTCCAAGCCAAAAAAGACCCCAAATACTTCTATGTGAACCTCATGCTCTTTCTGATGATGGGCGTCGTACTCGTACTCTACCTGAATTCTCCCCCGGTGGAGCCAAGGGAACGGGATTATATTTATGTGGGTAGTTTCTATGCTTTCGCCATTTGGGCTGGATTGGGCACCTTGGCCATAGCGCATGGAATAGCGAAGGCAACCAAAAACCTGGGGACAGCCGGAATCATCGCCACTTTGCTGACTTTGCCAGTGGCAGGAATCATGGGTGCTGAAAACTGGAACGACCACAATCGGAGAGGAAGGTATTTCTCGGTAGATTCTGCCAGAAACTTCCTCGCATCCTGTGCCCCTAATGCAATCTTATTTACCGGAGGAGACAACGACACCTTCCCGCTTTGGTATGTCCAGGATGTGGAAGGCTTCCGTACAGATGTGCGGGTGATTGTATTGAGTTATTTCGATACAGAATGGTACGTCGAACAAATGACCAAACAGGCAGACCAAAGTGCTCCATTGCCTTTCTCCCTACAACCCGAAAGATATCAGAAAGGCACCAACGACGTCCTTTACGTCATGGAAAGAGAAAATCTCAATGCCATTTCTGCCCGTGAATACATCCGCTTGTTGAATACCGGTTCGGACCTGTTGAAGATGCAAACCGGAGGAAAAAGTGTGGTCAATATGGTGCCGTCCAGAAATCTGATTTTGGAAGTTGACAGTTCCTTCTTGAATAATGATGAAATAGTGCCCCCTCAGTTTAAGGATATCTTTGCGCCACAAATCAATCTTCAGATCAAAGGAAACTACCTGACCAAGGGAAATCTGATGCTAATCGATTTGATTGTCAGCAACAACTGGGAAAGGCCGATTTACTTTAACAATACTTCGCTTTCTACGATCGGTATTAATATTCAGGACCATGTAGTCATGGAAGGTATGACTTATCGCTTACTTCCTGTCCGAAAACCTGACTATGTGCGGGATGAGCTGGTCAATACAGATTTGGCATTCAAAAATTACATGGAGAAGTTTGCCTTCCGTGGAATGGATGATCCAAATGCCTATCTGGATGAAGAATACAGACGCTTCACCTCCAATCACAGAAGCGCTCTCAATACCATCGCCATGGCCCTTTTGGATGAAAACAAAATGGACAAAGCAGCTGAGCTATTGAATTATGGACTGGAAAAAATACCTCATGAAGCAGTTCCCTACGACTTAAGCAGCGGTCAGTCTGTTCCCTTGTTCTTTGAAGTTGGGGAGGATGAAAAAGCCCTGGATATCATCGATAAAATCTCCAAGCGATCCCTGGACATGATCGAATTTTATAATTCCGAAAACCGGCCCATCGATCGGGATATGATGATTTCCATAGAAATGGTAAAATACTTCATTCCGCTATTGGAAGAACGGGGCTATGAGGAAGAAGCTGAAGCGCTTAACCAGAGATTGGAATCCCTGATAGGTCAGGACAGCAGATCTCCAAGCATCTTGCAGAGAAATGATTAAACCAAAAGAGTCAGGAAAACCTGACTCTTTTTTTTGTTTCACCTGATTTTACTTTTTCCAAAGGATATAAAACAGATCCAATCCTTCCGCTGGATTTTCCACCAGAGGAAAGTCCTCGTGGGTAATTTCAACTACCGAATCCCCCTGCTGTTTGTGAAGCTTATTTCGGTTAAGCCTATTGAGTATTTCATAGGGCATTCTCAATATGGAGGCTGGCAACTTGTGCTGTAAGTCAAAAATATCGAAGCGCATGATTTTTTGGACGGACTTCCGGTTGGCTTCATGATAAGTCCAGACTTTCTCATTTCCACCGATTCCTTTTGTGTCCATTTGGTCAAAAATTCCTGAGGCTAAATCCATCAATTCCTGCGGGATGTATTCTCGAACGTGCCATGGGTTCCTGGAAAGCGTATGGGTACGATTGGGAGTAGAAATGATCGCCTTACCTCCCGGCTTAAGCATCCGGTAAAGTTCCTGAAGAAAAAGCCGATCGTTTTCGATGTGCTCAATGACCTGAAAACTTACGATGGTGTCAAAGGAATTGTCCTCAAATCCTTTGAAAGGTGGAATCACCGCTTGCTCAAAATCCACTCCAGGATATTTTTTTCGGAGGAGCTCTATGACCTCTCCAATTTTATCCAAACCTAGATAGCTTTCTGCCAAAGGCAAAAGCTCCTCTACCCCTCTTCCTTCTCCGCAACCCACTTCCAAAAGTTTTCCGGAAATCCAAGGCTTTGCGGCTATATAGGCTTTTAGCAATCGCTGATGGATAGGATTGTCACTTACTAACTTGTCCGAAGCGATTTCCGTAGTATAGGTAGCCATTTGAAATTTTAGTATTTTGGCAAAAGTAAGGCTTATTTTTAAAACCTGAATCCAAACCCAATGAATCAAAAAATCGCCCCGATTGCTCTATTTCTCTGTATTTTTTTAAGTATTTCCCAGAATTCTTTTGCACAAAACACCCTAAGTCAAAAAGACCAATCACTTCGGTACTCTTTGTATTCTAGGTTGGGCCTTAAAATTATCCCCATTCAAGAAACCGAATCCCGTTACAGGCTTCAGTTTATTGTGGAGAAAATCGAGCAAGACCCCAAATTTACCGATTACAGTTTCTCCTATTCTATTCTGAATTCCTATGAGCAGGAAATCACTCCGGAAACTACCACACTTCTGACCCAAACCGACCTTAAAGCAGATACCGAAAGACATTGGTTTTTTGAAAAAACAGTTGATTTAGAATCCGCCCAGGCTACTGCAGTAGTCTTGTTGACCATCATGGATACCCGGCAGGGAGACGAATACGTATATCATGCTGAGTTGAAAAGCCGATTTGTCGATGAGCTTCCAAGCTTCGGTGCATATTTTGCCAATGGAGTTCCCTTTGACCAAAACTACATCAATCAATCAGAGTCACTTCTATTCAAAACCACCGCCGGACCAAGTATCCACAGCTTTTTTTACCCCCGGAAATTTGATGTGCCCTATCCACCTATGGAAACCCGTCCGGGAGATGTTCCAAAAGAGCTTGAGGTGGTCAACGAGGGTGACTTTCTGGCAAATGTCCCAAAGAAATTTGATCAGGAGGGCTATTACTTTTTCCAATCCGATACCAGTTCGGCGACAGGTCTGTTGCTAAAATCAGCCCATGAGGCTTTCCCAAAAGTGAAAGATTGGGAGGAAATGATTCAGATGGTCACCTATATTTCCACCCGGAAGGAGCACGAGACTCTTCTGTTGGCAGAGGATAAAAAGAAAGCATTGGATGAATATTGGATCAATCTAACCCGCAATCCTGAGGTGGCAAAGGAGCTAATCCGGAATTATTTTCGAATGGTAGAATTTGCAAACATTCTGTTTACCGATTTTAAAGAAGGCTGGAAAACAGACCGAGGGATGGTCTATATCGTCATGGGTCCTCCCCAAGAGGTCAATTTCTTTGAAGACCGGGAGGTGTGGTCTTATGCCGGAATGGATGCCAGCTCAAAAATTAAGTTTACTTTTGTCCGGGCAAAAACAATTTTGACCCCTAATTTCTACACCTTGAACCGATCCAGAGCCTACCAGCCCATTTGGTTCAAAAACATTTCCCAATGGAGAAGCGGAAAGACGGCTTTCTGATCGATAAAGGAGCCCACGACAAAGATTTTATTTTTGGTACCCGAGCGGTGATGGAAGCCATCCATGCCAGCAAAGAAATTGACAAGGTTTTGGTGCAAAAAGAGCTGAACAATGACTTGATCAAGGAATTGCTCCAGCTTTGCAAGAGTTCCAATATCCCGGTAGTCCGAGTTCCGGACGCTAAACTCAATCGAATCACCCGAAAAAATCACCAGGGAGTCATCGCTCAAATGTCAGCGATTGAATACGCGTCCTTGGACAATGTGATCGACAACTGTTACGCGATTGGGAAGGCTCCGTTTATTTTGATTTTGGACCATATTACCGATGTACGGAATTTCGGAGCCATCGCAAGGACAGCTGAGTGTGCCGGAGTAGATGCGATCCTGATTCCAGAGAGAGGAAGTGCGCAGATCAACTCCGATGCAGTAAAGACATCTGCGGGAGCCCTAAATTTCCTGCCAGTGGCCAGAGTAAAAAACCTGTTTTACGCTTGCCGGGATCTTCAGAAAATGGGATTGGCCTTAGTCGCGGTCACAGAAAAAACGGATCAAATCATGTATGAAGCCGACTTGTCCTCCCCTGTTGCCCTAGTCTTGGGATCCGAGGAAGATGGCATCTCCCAAGAAATCATGGGAATTGTGGACCAAAAAGTAAAGATCCCTATGGCAGGAAAAATAGAAAGCCTCAATGTTTCGGTTTCGGCTGGAGTGGCGATCTATGAAGTCATCCGGCAAAGAAAAAAGTAAAATAGGGGCTTTGATTTAAAAATCAGCATTTTTCCAATTCTCAAACCGGAATTCCAGACCTTCTATTTAAGCTTGGAAAAATCGGATGTTATCTATTTAAAAGATTTCCTGGCTTAATTCCCTGGATGGCATTCTTCTATTATTATTCAAGCAATCCTTGGTCTCCTTTCAATTTTGGCTATTTTTCGAGGAAATAATTTCCTGAAAGCCATGCTGATTAGCCTATTTTTGTTTGTTTCTATTTTGTTTCAAGAACCCCTGGAAAAAGCCCTACAGCTCTATCAGGAGCGCAAATACGATAGCACAATTTGGCTGGCAAGCTCGATAGCCGATGATTCCTATGAAAAGCTAAATCTGCTTGGGAGCAGCTATTTTTATAAAGGGCAATACGACACTGCCTTGCTTTATTTCCAGAAGATTCTGGACTTGGACGAACTGACCATTCCCAATCAAGTCAATTCACTCAATCGGATCGGACAGGCTTACCAACGTCAGGGGGAATTTGACCAGGCGCTTGAAAGTCTATTCGAAGCCTTGAGAATACAGGAATCTGAAGTAGCCAAGGAGAAAAATGAAGAAAATTTGGTTCTCCTGTCCAGAATACAGCTGAGCATCGGAACCGTCCTGGATGAAATCGGGGACACCGGCCGGGCGATAACGTATTACAAAAACACACTTGCAACCCGAAAAGAACTTCAGGATTCTCTAGGTATGGCGAGAGTATTCAATAACATCGGGATTGTTTACAAAAATGCCTTGAAATATGACTCCGCTCTGATCAATTACCAAAAAGGGCTGGAATTACTACCTAATTCCAATCCCAACCTTACCGTTCGATGGCAACTGATCACCAACCTGGGAAATCTGTACAAGCGAATGGAGAAAAACGAGCTGGCGAGGTCTGCCCTCACCCAAGCGGTCATTATTTCCGAAAAACTCAACAATTCTACTCTTCAAAGCGACAGCCATCTGAATCTCGCCTCTTTTTGGCAATCAGTAGGGAATTTTGGGGCAGCTGAAAAGAGTCTTATGATAGCTCTTGATCTTTCTACAGAAAGCGCAAACTCCTATGAACTTTACGATATCAGAAAAAATCTGGCTGATCTCTATGAAAGCTGGGACAAAAAAGAGCTGGCCTATGACCAATTGGTCTTGGCTAATCAATACCGGGACAGCCTATATCAGGAGGAAAAAGAAAAAGCTATTGCAGAAACGTTGATCCAATACGAAACCGAAAAAAAGGAGCAGCAAATCGCCTTGCAAAACGCCCAACTTGTCCAGCAAAAAGTGATCAATCAGCGGAATTACCTGATCATCATTGCCTTGGTCATTATTGTATTGCTGCTGGTTTACTTAGGCATTTTGATCCGCAACAGAGCGGCGAAGCAACAGGAGATTTTTAAGAAAGAAGCTGAAATCCAGCTGCAAGAAGCCGAATTGAAAGCCACAGTTCAGTCTCAGGAGCAGGAAAGGAAGCGCTTTGCGCAGGATCTTCACGATGGGCTCGGACAGATGATAACTGTACTTTTACTGAATATCAAGTCCCTGGAAGCGAGAATATTGGACGAAACTAACATTTTCCAGTCCTCGACTCAAATCTTAGAGGGAATGTATGACGAGTTGAAGGCAATATGTTTCAATCTGATGCCGGACACGCTGATCCGATTTGGGATAGAAGCAGGTATCCGTGAATTTGCCCAGAAAATCAATGATACAGGAAAAGTGAGCATTCAGGTCAATACTGTCGGTTTAAGCGAAAGATTGGGTGATATTCAAGAAGTCTCACTCTACCGACTGGCTCAAGAGTGGATCAATAATATCATCAAATATTCTGATGCAGACCAAATCGAGGTGGTGTTGGAAAAAGACTGGGACAGGCTTCTGTTCCAAATCCGGGATAACGGATCGGGGTTTGACCTGGATCAACTCAAAAAAGGAAAAGGAAACGGCTGGAGAAACATGAATTCCCGTGCGAAAATTCTAAAAGGAGATTTGCAAATTTCCAGCTCACCTGAAAAGCGGGGCACCATCTTGAAACTAGAGGCAATCCTGGAAGAAACCTTGATATTGGACCCTCAGAATTAGGTCAATAATCCGCTTTTTGCCCAAAATAATCAGACGAAATCCTCTCCCCTTTTGCGGGCATTACTGACAAACTCCCTGAACTTTTTCTCTGAATCGAGTTTGCAGATCAGCAGGACGTTGTCGTATTCGTTGACCAGATAATTATCCAGTCCCTGCACCACTACCAATTTGTCGGAATCCATTTTGATATAGGAGTTGCTGGTATCATATAGGAGCGCATTTGCCTCCACCACGTTTTTCTCCTCATCCTTGGGCTTTAGCGCATGCACACTGTGCCAAGATCCCAAATCTGACCAGCCAAAATCTCCCAAGATCACATAGACTTGGTCGGATTTTTCCATGACGCCATAATCGATGGAAATATTTTTGACCTGCATATAGGCCCTGTTCAGATACTCCAGCTCGGTAGGTTTGCCAAAGTGATTTTTATATTCCTCAAACACTTCCGAAACATCAGGCATGTGCTCGTGAAAAGCATTGAGCAAGCTTTTTACCTTCCACACAAACATCCCCGAATTCCAGACAAAATCTCCGCTCTCCAAAAAAGTTTTGGCAAGCTTGGAGTTTGGCTTCTCGGTAAATGTTTTGACTTTAAGGGCTTCTTCGGAATTTTCTGACTCCAGATACTGGATGTATCCATAGCCGGTATCTGGTCTGTTGGGTTTGATGCCCAAAGTGATCAATTTTCCATCGGACTGGGCGGCCGAAAGAGCCTTTTTGATCGTCTGGATAAATTTATCTTCATGGAGAATCAGATGATCAGCAGGGGTTACGATCAAGGTAGCCTCCGGATCCAAGGAAGAGATTTTAAACGCCGAAAAAGCAATACAGGCTGCCGTATTTTTACGATGGGGTTCAGTTAAAATCTGCTCGGGTTTTAATTCAGGGAGTTGTTCAAGGACAATATCTGAATACATGTCAAAGGTCACCACCAGAAACTGCTCGGGCTCAGCCATGATTCGAAACCGGTCATAGGTCATTTGAAGCAGGGTTTTACCCACTCCAAGAATATCCAAAAACTGCTTGGGTTTATTATTCCTACTATAAGGCCAAAAACGGGAGCCTATGCCCCCTGCCATAATTACGATATAGGGTTTATCCTGCATATTTAATTAGACTATACCTTCCTTCATTAAATCATGAATATGGACAAATCCTACGATTTTTTCGTCATTTGTTGCGACAAGCTGAGTAATATTATGATTACGCATCAAATTAAAGGCACGAATGGCATATTCATCCACAGAAATGGTCTTTGGATTGACCGTCATGATGTCTTTAGCTCGAACAGATTGAATGTCCAGGCTTTTCTGAAGCATCCTCCTGAGATCCCCATCGGTGATGATCCCCAATAGATCCCCATCTCGATTTTCGACCGCAGTGGCTCCCAATCTTTTCCCGGAAATCTCTACAATGACTTCTGCCAAGCTTGCGTCTTCCAAGACTACAGGCACCAAACTTTTGGACAGAACATCCCCTACCTTCAGGTAGAGCTGCTTTCCCAATGAGCCTCCAGGATGGTATTTGGCAAAATCATCAGAAGTAAAACCTCTCGCTTCCAATAGGCAAACTGCCAAAGCATCCCCCAAAGCCAAGTGAACTGTGGTACTGGTCGTAGGCGCGAGATTGTGTGGGCAAGCCTCCTCTCCTATGGTGGCATTCAGGATATAGTCTGCATGGTCCGCCAGGTATGATTGGGTATTGGAAACCATGGCCACCAACACTGACCCTAGCTTTTTCAACAATGGCACCAAAACTTTGATTTCAGGGGTATTTCCTGATTTGGAGATGCAAATGACAATATCCTCCCGCTGAACCATACCCAAATCTCCATGGATCGCATCTGCAGCATGCATAAAAAGTGCAGGTGTGCCGGTAGAGTTTAGCGTGGCTACGATTTTATTGGCGATAATAGCACTTTTCCCAACACCCGTGATTACCACCCTGCCTTTGCCCGTCAAAATCCGCTCCACACAGGCCTCAAAATCTCCATCGAGAAAGTCAACCAAATTCAAAATAGCATTTGCTTCATTTTGCAATACACGCGTGGCTGTATTTTTAATATTTTTAGCTAAATTCAATTTTACCTGCGTTAATCACTAATTTTGTACAAAGGTATAAAACTTAATCGTTCATTCCTGAAATAGGAATTGTTCACCTTCAAAGCCCTTATTTCTCGTGGAGGAACTAGTAAAAGCAGATCTAAAGAAAATCTTCGGATTCAGTCAGTTCCGTGGGAACCAAGAACCCATTGTGGACAATTTGCTCCGGCGAAAGAATACTTTCGTGATTATGCCGACCGGTGCGGGAAAATCCCTTTGCTATCAGCTGCCGGCAGTGGTCAGCGAAGGAACCGCCATCGTGATTTCTCCCTTGATCGCCTTGATGAAAAATCAAGTGGATCAGTTGAATGCGATAGGAGTCAATGCACATTTTCTGAATTCTACCCTAACCAAAACCGAGGCTACCAAGGTAAAAAATGAAGTATTGAGGGGTAAGACCAAACTCCTTTACGTAGCCCCGGAATCCTTGACCAAAGAAGAAAATGTTCTGTTTCTCAAAGAAGCCAAGCTCAGCTTTGTCGCAATTGACGAAGCCCACTGTATTTCAGAATGGGGTCATGACTTCCGGCCTGAATACCGGAAAATCAAAGCTATTGTCGCTCAAATCGCCCCAAACCTTCCGATTATTGCACTGACGGCCACGGCCACTCCAAAAGTACAGCAGGACATTCAGCGAAACCTACAGATGGAGGAAGCGGATCTTTTCAAATCCTCCTTCAACCGGACCAACCTTTTCTATGAAGTCCGTCCCAAAGTAAAAAATGAGTCCAAGAAAGCTCTGATTAAATTTATCAAACAGCATAAGGGGAAATCCGGAATTATTTATTGCTTAAGCCGAAAGAAAGTAGAGGAAATCGCAGAACTCCTCAAAGTCAATCAGATCGATGCCGCCCCCTACCACGCCGGGCTTGATTCTTCCGTTCGGATCAAAACCCAAGATGACTTTCTAAACGAGGAATTGGATGTGATCGTAGCGACGATTGCGTTCGGGATGGGAATCGACAAACCGGACGTCAGGTATGTAATTCACTACGATGTGCCGAAATCCCTGGAAGGATACTACCAGGAAACAGGCCGAGCAGGAAGAGATGGTCTGGAAGGACATTGCCTGATGTTTTATCGGTACGAAGACATTCTCAAACTTGACAAGTTCAATAAGGACAAGGCTGTCACCGAAAGAGAAAATGCCAAAATTTTGCTTCAGGAAATGTCTGCCTATGCCGAAACTGGCGTTTGCAGAAGGAAGTTTATCCTGAATTATTTTGGCGAAACGCTGGAGGAAGATTGTGGGTTTTGCGATAACTGCAAGCGGGAAAGAGAAACTTTTGAAGGAATAGATTTATTGCAAATAGTGCTTCAGGCAGTGCAGCAAACCAAAGAAAGATTCTCCTCAAACCATCTCGTAAAAGTAATCCGGGGAGAAATGGATGAGTACGTGGAAAGCTATAAACATGACCTGCTTCCCGTTTTTGGACTTGGAAAAGAGGATGACGAAAAACTTTGGATTTCCGTCATCCGACAAGCGATGATTCAGGCGATGCTTGAAAAAGACATCGAAAACTATGGGGTTTTAAAACTTACCCAAAAAGGTAAAAGCTTTTTGGAGGCACCTTTTTCAGTAGACTTGGTCAAAGACCATGATTTTGACAAACTTTCTGAATCAGAAACCCAAGAAGTCCAAATCAGTACCGGTCCAGCCTATGACGAAAAGCTTTTTGAGCTGCTAAAGGCAGAAAGGAAACGGGTAGCCAAAACCAAGAATTTGCCACCGTATGTTATCTTTCAAGACCCCTCATTGGAAGAAATGGCGACAGTCTACCCGACTACAAGGGAAGAATTGGCGCAGATCAATGGTGTGGGTATGGGAAAAGTTGCCAAATTTGGAGCTCCATTCCTGAAGTTGATTGCCACTTATGTGGAAGAGAATGAAATCGAGACAGCCTCTGACGTGGTCGTCAAAACCTCCGGAACCCGATCCAAGGTAAAGATTTCCATCATCCAGCAGATTGACCGCAAAATCGACCTGGACGAGATCGCTGAAAATCTCAACATCTCCATGAATGAACTGTTGCAGGAAATTGAGCAGATCATTTATAGCGGAACCAAACTTAACATCGATTACTACATTCAGCACATCATGGATGACGAGCGGGAAGACATCCTCCATGATTACTTCATGAATGCAGAAACCGATCATATAAAATCAGCATTGGAAGAACTTGCAGACGAGGATTTCGCAGAAGATGAACTTCGCGTCTATCGAATCAAGTTTATTTCCGAACATGCCAATTAAACACGAATTGAGTCCATGAATATACTCTTGTTGGGAAGTGGAGGCAGGGAGCATGCCTTCGCCTGGAAAATTGTACAAAGCCCACTTTGTACCAAACTTTTTGTGGCACCGGGAAATGCGGGTACTGCAGACATCGCTGAAAATGTATCCATTGCTGTTAATGATTTTAAAGCAATCCACCAGTTTATCCTTTCCCGAACCATCGAATTAGTCGTAGTAGGTCCAGAAGAACCCTTGGTCAAAGGATTGGTTGATTTTCTTCAATCTCAACCTGAAACGAGCACACTTCCAGTCGTCGGCCCTTCCCAGTTAGGGGCTACTTTAGAAGGAAGCAAAGACTTTTCGAAGCGCTTTATGCAGAGAAATAAGGTTCCCACGGCAGCCTACGAAACTTTTACTGCGGAGCAGATTGAAGAAGGGCTTGCCTATTTGGAAAAACAGAACTTACCAATTGTCTTGAAGGCAGATGGGCTGGCGGCAGGAAAAGGAGTGCTGATTTGCCAAACTTTGGAGGAGGCTCAAAAGTCGCTCAAAGAAATGCTCCTTGAAGCCAAGTTTGGGGACGCCTCTTCCAAAGTAGTCGTGGAGGAATTTCTCACCGGAATAGAGCTGTCTGTCTTTGTGGCTACAGATGGTAAAAGCTACAAAATCCTCCCAGAAGCGAAGGATTACAAAAGAATCGGAGAAGGAGATACCGGCTTAAATACCGGCGGGATGGGCGCGGTAAGTCCTGTGATTTTCGCGGACGAAGCATTCATGAAAAAAGTAGAAGAATTAGTCGTCAAACCCAGCATTTCTGGACTTGAAAAAGAAAAGATCGATTTTAAGGGGTTCCTGTTTATAGGCTTGATGAATAAAGGAGGAGACCCATTTGTGATTGAGTACAATGTTCGTATGGGTGACCCCGAGACCGAGGCCGTGCTTCCCCGAATTGAAAGTGACTTTGTGGAATTACTGATCGGGATTGCGACCGGAACCTTGGAAGACTATTCCTTAAAAATCTCCTCCAAATATGCTTCCACAGTGGTGATGGTAAGTGGGGGATATCCAGGAAGCTATGAAAAAGGGTTTCCCATTTCTTTGCCAAAATCCCCGGAGAACGGGGTGATTTTCCATGCCGGCACAGCAAAAAACTCTAACAACGAAATTGTAAACCAAGGAGGAAGGGTAATCGCGGTTACTGGCCTTGGAGAAACTCTTGAAAATGCCTTGGAAAATGCATTTTCGACCGTAGGAAAAATTTCCTGGAACAAGGCCTACTTTCGTAGGGATATTGGCCAGGATATCCTCAAATTGATGAATTAAACCCAAATCCTAATCGAGGCGAAAGCCCAAATGATATATGGCTGAATGTAGTACCTGCTCTTCTACTGGAGGAGGCTGTCAAAATAACGGCACCTGCGGAACGAGCGATTGCAATAAAATGAACTCCTTTGACTGGTTGAGTCACATGGGTATTCCCCAGGTGGACAATTTCGATATTGTAGAAGTCAAATTTAAAGGAGGCCGAAAAGAATATTTTCGAAACGTAGATTACCTAGCGCTCAATACGGGAGATCCTGTTGTGGTCGATGTACCCAGTGGACATCATATCGGCTATGTTTCACTCCAAGGCGAATTGGTTCGTCTTCAGATGCAAAAACGAAAAATTCGGGATGATGACAACATCACCAGAATTTATCGGGTAGCAAATCAAAAGGATATGGAAAAATGGGAGGAAGCCCGGAACCGGGAAATTCCTACCCTTTACCGTAGCAAACAGATTGTCGATGAACATGGACTTCAGATGAAAATGTCTGACGTAGAATATCAGGCAGACAATTCGAAAGCGACCTTTTACTATTCTGCAGAAGACCGCGTAGACTTTAGAGAGTTGATCAAGGTGCTTGCCGGGGAATTTAAAATCCGGGTAGAAATGCGCCAGATTAGTCTTCGACAGGAGGCTGGAAGGCTTGGGGGCATAGGAGTATGTGGCAGGGAACTCTGCTGCTCCACTTGGCTGGTGGATTTCAAAAATGTCACCACCTCAGCGGCGAGATATCAAAATCTATCCCTTAATCCCGGCAAACTCAGTGGACAATGCGGCAGATTAAAATGCTGTCTAAACTATGAATTGGACACCTATATGGATGCCATGAAGGACATTCCTTCTGTGGATAGACCTTTGCAAACCGAACAAGGTCCGGCTAAGCTTCAAAAAACCGACATCTTCCGAAAATTGATGTGGTTTAGCTATAACAATGACAATGATTGGGTAAGCATCAGTTGTGATCGGGTCAAAGAAATCCAATCACTCAATGAGCAAGGGACAAAAGTGTTCAACCTTTTGGTAGACAAATCCTCTGATATGGAAGATCTGGCAGCTCAATCCACCCGAGAGCTTGAGTTGTTGGACAAGAAATTTTCCAAAAAGAAAAAGAGAAAAAAGAAAAAGTCTGGATTTGGGGATTCACAGCAGGGAGTACGGGCAGCTTCAGATTCTACTACTCAAAAACCTCCAAGGCAAAAGCAAGCCAATCAAAGCACCGCGCCTGGACCAAAAGCTTCGATGGATTCAACTTCAACCTCTCCACAGGAAAACAGACCTGGAGGAGACCGAAGAAGAAAGAAAAAAAGCAGAAATAGACCTAACCCCAATACAGGCAATCCTTCCGCATCAAACCCAAATCCAAGACCTCCAAGAGCTGAAAAGCCAGAAGGGAAATCCGCAGGGGAGAAAGGTGAAAAACAAGAAGGAAAACGAAAATTCCCTCCAAGAAGAAACCAAGGCCCAGGAAATGAAGGCAATGCATAAAATGAGACTGGGAGTGATGACGCTTTTCCTGCTCTTTTCACTTATTTCCTGCTCAGATAACAGGATTTTTGAGGAATTTAAGCCAATTGAAAACGAATCCTGGCTAGAACAGGACACAGTTTCCTTTAGCATTAACCTTTCTGAGGATCAGCCAGGTCACCAGCTTATCGGAATCCGGTTTAATGAAAATTATCAGTTTTCAAACCTGTATGTACGCTACCTTTCCATGGATTCCACAGGGAGACTTTTGGATAATAAGCTTCTAAACATCCCTTTATTTGATTCCAAATCAGGAGTACCCTTGGGCAAAGGGTTTGGGAATACTTTCACCAAGTTTGATACCCTTCCTTTTCAGTACAATCCTGGGACCGCGAGCATTTCGCTGATTCAATACATGAGAAAAGGAGAAATGGAAGGAATAGAAGCAGTTGGATTTAAAATTCTCCACGACTAATCATTGGAAAAATCAGCCCCTTGTCTTTTAGCCTGATTTCGGATACTTTGATCCAATTCAAGAGCCAATGGCTTGAGATAGCTAAACAGCTTTTGGTTATCTGGGCTTAATTCATTCCCATCAATCAATTCCAGAATTCCGATAATACTGGAAAGTGGCCCCCTGTAGATATGGGAAGGAATAGAAGGCAATTCTCTCAATTGGTCTAATTCCTGATGCAATCGAAAAATCTGATTCTTGAGCCCAGAAATATCCAAAAGCTGGATAAGGATACCTTTTACGTCTCCCTTAAAATCCCGAAAAGGGCGAACTGAAACCTCCCAAAACTTGATTTCATTTTTTGAAACAAATAAGTTTTGTTCAAATTTTGAGGGAAGTCCCTTTTTTGCCCCTTCAATCGCTCTTGAAAACTTAATGAATTTCTGACTGGATTTTGCAATTCCTAAAGGTGAATCGATTTCTAGGGGATGTCCCAGAAATTCACTCGAATATCGTTTGGCTTCTTCATTGTACTGAACCAATCGACCTTTTCTATCAAGAATTAAGACAGCTCCTTGGATTAAATCTAAATCCTTGTCCGAAAATATCTTTCTTTCCTTTGATCCCTGAATTGGGCTTTCTTTCGGAACCAGGAAGAAATGATATCCTTCTGGAGCAGGCGCCAACAAGGCCGCAAATCCATGCTCCGAATACTGCCTGAGATCCAATACAAAACAATAGGGTTTCCCTGTGTCCAACACCGAATGAAGCCCTTCCAAGATCACCGATTCCTCCCCAAATTCTTTGGTTTGTATCAAGGCTTTGAGATTCCATTCCTTTACATGTTCCCCAAACCACCTGCTGATTCTATCGTCCCAGGATAAAATTCTGAAATTTTTATCCAAAGAAATTCTACCAAAACCCAACACATCCACCAGATTGTTCCATGGCATTTCCTGCTCTAAAAGATGAAGACCAACCCCAATTCCTATCACTGCAGAAATATCCATTTCCAGATTGGTTACGATAGAAAACTCCCACCAAATCTGTGAAAATCGAAAATCATCAGGAGAGGAATGTTCCAGCATCAGATGTCTCCGAATCTTTGGGCTACTGAGCATCAATTCCAAAGAATAACAAAACTCCTCTGCAGTTTCCAACGAAAGAAATTTCCAAAACTCCTTTCCGAGAGAATCGGGAGTCATTTTCTCAAAGCTTCTGTTTCTTCTCATGACTCTCCCTTCCACATCCAAAATCACAAAATGGAAGTGCCCGGAATCCATGATAGAATCAGGAATGAGATTGTCAATGTTCTCAGTACAGATCAAGTTTTCTAGCGAAATGGGTGATTCTCCGAAATATGATCAAAAAATATTAATTACAAAAAATATTTTTTCTTGAAATTTTATACCAATTTTTTCAAATTATCGATACATTATTTTGAACCAACAAAAAAAGTATCTGCATTTATTAAAAATGTTTTTTATCCCAAAAATTGATTTTCAGGTATTTTTTTAAGAGTAAAAAAAAATGGGGCTTGGGAAAATCAGGCCATTACAGACCTGATTCTCAGAAATTGGGAGTAATCTATTTCCTTGACCAAATGGATCAAGGCATTGGCAAAATCCTGTTTACAGGTTTTGGTTCTATACCTCCACTCACCATCAAGAATGGTTTCAGTCTTGGCAGAACCAAAGAATCTTTCCAGTTCTTCTTCATTGTTGGAATAGATGTATAAACAGCCTGCACTTTGTGAACAGGATTCTATTAAAAACTCGGAATTCAACGTTTGAATAATCATAACAAAAAGATCAACTAGTCAAAAATACTTGGGATTTTCCCCGCAAAAAATACCCACTACTTGGTATTTTTTTCAAAAGAATAAAAATCCTTTTAAATATTCAAATTGATAATCAGCAAATTAAATCCAAACTTCAGAATAGCCCCATTGATTTGACTTCCTATTTGTTTAAATCTTTTGATTTGGCTTATATTTGTAACACTTTAGCCGAAGGGCTAGAAGGAAACAGAGAGTTGGGTGAGTGGCTGAAACCAGCAGTTTGCTAAACTGTCGTACGGGTCAAACCGTACCGGGGGTTCGAATCCCCCACTCTCTGCAGATCTTTCATACTTTAGGTGCCCCATTAGGTATTGGAAAGGTCCTAGGTTAAAACCTAATTTGGCAAATGTGCCAAATCAAGTTAGTATAGTTTCGGGGTGTAGCGTAGCCCGGTATCGCGCCACATTTGGGATGTGGAGGTCGTAGGTTCGAATCCTGCCACCCCGACTTAGTTAACCGGCACCATGCGGACGTGGCGAAATTGGTAGACGCACTGTCTTCAGGCGGCA
>JAJLJS010000083.1:0-4153 GCA_033844545.1 Cyclobacteriaceae bacterium
AAATATTGATAAAGCCCTTTTGTCTTTGATTTCCAATCTTTTGGGTCCTGTGCATGGGTTATCAAGGACAATTTGGAATAAATGTACAATAGGCTTTCCAGGATTTTTGGAGATTCGGTCAAGGCTAAATACCGGAAAACTGCCTGCTCAAAAAGAGAGGGCTTCTTCTTTTTCGATTGAATCTTCCGGCCAAGGAGCGCCAGACCTGCACGGGAAGCTCTCTTTAGAAAAGTGGTGGATGGGTTTTGAAGGGTATGGTTAACCAAATAATTGACCCTGCTCAGGATTTTTCCCAAGGAGGTTTTTTCAGAGCCATCCTGGTAGCTGGGAGTATCCAACATAACCACCGCACCTCCCGCCATCTCACTTAATTTCGCTGCCAACCAACCATTAAAACTTGTGCCAACCCAGGTGATTCCTTTCAAATCCTGGACTAAATGAACCCAGGAAGCCAGCAGGCTTTCCACCTCGGCAGTTTCCAAGACTTCATAAAAATCCAATCTTAGACTGGCAATATTTAGGGTTTCTCGGGAAAGTTCTTCCTGAATGCTCTCATAGGAATTAAAAAACCCAGATTCCAAAAAGATAATCCAGCAGGCATGCTCTCCTCCCTTTCTTTCCCTAATCTCCAGACAGGGGAGTTTCGGTTCGGATTTTTGTGCCAAATACTCGCTTAGCCTTTGGATGCTCCGGAATTCATGAATAACATGCGATGGAATTTCTAAATCCAGGGCTTGAGAAAGCTCCTCCAAAACAAATTCCGCCATCAGAGAGTCTCCCCCCAATTCGGTGAAAAAGTCCGCATTCAAATTTAGAATGGGAACCCCCAGATTCCTTGACCAAATTTCATGAACCTTTCGTTGGACAGGGCTTTCAATTTGAGCAGCAACATATTCCAAAGTGGAATTTTTCACCCAAACTTCCAAAGCGGGTTTGTTTACTTTTCCATGAGGATTGAGCGGAAATTGTTCCAAAAAAAAGTATTTCCTGGGAACAATGGAAAGCTCAGGAATATTTCCAAGACTTACTCTAAGCTTCTGTTCATCAAGGGAGTCCTTGGTTTCAACTACCGCTACCAGGTATTCCAAGCCTACCTCATCCCGGAGAACCAGAACCTGACAAGGAGCCGCTGTTACATTCGTAAGTACCGATTCTAGATAGTTCAGGTCTACCATTGTGGAATTTACCTTTTGCTGGGCTTGAGCACGGCCTTTCAATTGGATATATCCCTCTTGATGCCAACATCCCAAATCACCCGTTGCATACACCCTTTCACCATTTTCGAGGGGATGAGGGTAAAATTTCCGGTCTCTCCAATAGCCTTTACTGATAAAACAGGACTGAAGGTAAATTTCCCCTATTTGGCCAGGTTCGCAAGGCTTACCTTGGGCATCCAGAATCTTAATCTGTTTCTTTCGCACCGGAAATCCATCATGAAAATCTAAGGTATCGGCCTTGGTTTTAAAGGAAGTTATCGTCCTGGTCTCCGTACTGGCATAGGCCAATTGAAGCTCGGTGCCCGAATGAAAAAAGCGCCGCAGGAGCTCCAGATCGGAAGGAACTACCGGCTCTCCTCCAAGACAAATGAAACGGATAGTCTGGGTGCCAAGCCTGTTTTCTTGGCCAAACTTTCTGCAAACTGCACGAAAAGCAGAAGGAGTCAGGGTGGTCATGGTGACCCCATACTTTTCCCAAAAATCAGGAATATCGCCTAGCTTTAGATTTTCCAAATTGTGGACCACCAAGGTGGCCCCAGCACACAATGCAGGGAAAATACTAGCCAAGGAAGAGCTAAAGGAAGCGGCAAATAAAAAATCCAATTTGTCCCCAATCCCAATTCGGTTTTCCTCGATTTGACGGAGCGTATCCTCTTCAATCGATTGGTAGTCATGGAGGACATATTTTGACAAACCTGCGCTTCCAGAGGTAGCATAAACACAAAAGGACCGGTCGGAATAGGAACCCTCTTCCCACCAAGGCTGGATTTCCCGGACTGTTGAATTTATTTCAGCCCATGAAGTCTTCCTTTGGTTTTGATCCATCTCTTCCCACAAATCACTCACGACCCAATCAACGGGAACTTGATCTATCCCTGCTTTGAAGGAATGATGGGGGACAAAAAAGAAGTGATTTCCTGAAATCAAGGCCGCCAAACAGCATAAAACTTCTTCCGTTTTATCCCGCAGGGCAATTCCAATACACTGATCCTGTAAGCCAAGGGATCGGAAATAACCGGCCCCTTTGGTGATTTCCTGAAGTAATTGTGCATAGGTGATTGACTTATCCGGACTTTGAATAGCCAGCCCCTCCGGGAAGGTCTTCGCCAAGGAAACTAGCTTACTCCACATGGCGATACACCCATAATTCCTGAACCTGAGACATTCCGATTTTAATCATGTTTCGTTGGCTAATGCTATCCTGATACGCCCAAGAGTAAATGGTAGAAGTCTGATTTCTTTCCCGGCAAATATTTATCCTCTGAGTCAATGCCGATTGATGGAAGCCCTTATTCCTGAATTCAGGCAAAACCGCCGCTACAGAAAGAATCTGAAAATCGGCATGTGCATACAGACCGGCAATTCCGACCCGGCTCTTATTCCATTCTATAAAATAGAATTGAATTCCAGGTGTCTTAAACTTTTGGAGAAAATTTTCCTCCACGGATTCCGCATGCCGGTTTTCGGCTTCAAAACACCTCAGGTACAGCCAGGCAAATTCCCCGACATTTTCCTCACTTGCCGGAATGAGTTCCGTGTTCTCTAAATTCAAATACTGGAATGGAACCTCCGGAGGCAGCCCCATGATTCCGATTTTTTTATACAAGCAATATTCCGGGGCCTCTTTTAAAACAGACTTGGATAACTCGTCCTGGGAATCTACCAAAATCTGATGCTGACCCTGATAGGCGTCAGCATAAAAGTCCTTAACCTTTCCCAAAACCTGTTTACTTTCAATTTTGCCAAAGCAATAATTGAAATAATGAACCGGGAGGAATTTGAGAAGGGTAAGGTCTTGAGTATGAGAAATGGATATGGAATCCCGAACTCTGGGGTTGTTTTGAAAAGCTTCCAATCTTAAAAGATCGTAATGAAGCAAAGTATTCATAGGACTCGTGTGAAATTGGCTGGGCGATAGTAGGAAAAGTCTTTCTGATCCAAAAGACGATAATCCGCTCAATTTTAGCCTAAAATGAGCAAAGAACCCTCAAAAATTACATGGATAGCGGAGGATTAATCTCAAAAATGATCGTTCCATAAGGTTTGGTTTTTTAACTTCGATTTTGACCCTAAAAAAGTGGAACTACAATACGCCCTTGAACTGATCGGTACCTTTGTCTTTGCGATTTCGGGTGCATTAGCTGTCCGGGAAAAGGAACACGATCTCTTTGGAGCAGGTTTTACCGGATTTATCACGGCCATAGGAGGCGGTACCCTTCGGGATATTTTATTGGATAGCCATCCCTTGGTGTGGATCGGAGACATTCATTTTCTTTATGCGATACTTTTGGGAATTCTGGCTGCATTTTTATCGCCAAATTTCCTGAGCAGACTTCGGAAAACTTTCTTCCTTTTTGATACACTGGGAATAGGTTTTTTCACCGTTCTGGGTGTGGAAAAAGCAATGAACTTGGGAGTCCGACCGGAAATCGCTGCGATCATGGGGATGTTTTCAGCCGTTATGGGAGGAGTAATCCGAGATACCCTGACCAATGAAATTCCAATACTTTTCCGGAAAGAAATCTATGCCTCAGCCTGTTTGGTGGGAGCTGTGGTTTATTTACTTCTTGACTATTTTGGTTTGGAGAGAAGTTACAATCTTCTGCTTTCCATGAGTATTATAATTTCCATCCGGCTTATTGCCATGAAATACAAACTCAGTTTACCGAGATTGGATTAACCCTAATTTTTTAAATTTTATTTTTGGGAATGGGTGATTTTTAATACTTTAACCTAATTAATAAAGTGGTTTTTTTTGGGTTTTCCGTGATTTTATGATGACATTCGGTAGTATAAATCCCCTTAAAGTTAATTTTTCACTTCTCAGTAGATGAGTCAAAGAAAAGATTCAGTCAATTGGAAAGCAGTGTTTAATCCAATTTCACTGTTCTCGATACTTATCGGAGTTCTCTGCGCTGCCATTGCCCTAGAAGCCT
>JAJLJS010000084.1:0-6029 GCA_033844545.1 Cyclobacteriaceae bacterium
ACCGGACTCACCCTGTTTGGAGGAGCCCGGTATTATTTCTCAGAGCAATTTGCCGGTTTTGCGGAAATAGGATACGGCATAGCCTATCTCAACCTAGGGTTGAGTGTCAAGCTTTAAGGGATACTGCTGAACAAAGACAGGTTGAATTGTCCCTCTGAAATTACCAGTTCGTTGTCTCCTCGACCAGTAGTTGAGCTGATTGGACCCAGCACTACTCCAGAAAAAGTGCCTTCTACCCTGTTGGAACTGATTTTTGTGAAAGTAAGCTTTGCATCGTCTGTCACCTTCATTCCCGGTAGGATTTGCTGAAACAAAACTGCATTGTAAAGCTGACCACTCTCATCCGAATAGGTGAGTAGAATACGGACCATCTCCGCACCTTTGTAGATTATAGGATCCTGCATTTGGTACTCTTTCCCTTCCTGAAATTGGCTTTCACTCCTTACGGAGATGCTCAAGAAGTTTTTGGTACCGTCCACACGATTACCCAAAATGGTTGCAGTAGCCAAATACATCGGTCCGGAGGGGTCCAGGGACATCCCCATTGGCTGGTTGTCCGCTGAATACTCCACCAATTTTCCTCCGACTTTGAATTTGAGAAAAGACTCTGATTGAGGAGCGGGGTCCTCTTCTTTTCCGCAGGAGGTCCAAACCATCAAAAGGAGAATTGCCAGCAAGATAATTTTTAAGTTATTCATGATTTTTTCCCATCAAATTCCACCGTATTTAGGAAGGAATCCATCACGAATGATTAGATGGGCACTTTGCTTGATTTTCTGAATTTCAAGGATATTTCTTTGGCACTCTAAAGAGAATTTCTCCCTGTTAATAAAAAAACATCAGGTAACCGGTTATGTAGAATATCGGGGAATCCTTAAAAAACAAACCCCGAATGGTGAAATTTTGCTTTATTTGAATTGCCCAAAGTAACCTATTCGATGAAAGCTTTTTTACTCATCTTGGTTTGCAATCTGTTGCAAAGCCTTTCATTCGCCCAAGAAAATATAGTTTTCGCCGCAGGACAAGAAGGCCATGCTGCCTATAGAATACCAGCCATCCTTGCTTTACCCAATGGGGATTTATTGGCTTTTGCCGAAGGCAGAGTGAATGGATTAGACGATTTTGGAGATGTCAATCTGGTGATGAAAAGAAGTCTCGACGGAGGACATACCTGGTCTCCCTTAAGGACCTTGGTGGATTATGACAGTCTTCAGGCCGGAAATCCGGCCCCGGTGGTGGATCTTTTTGATCCTGAACATCCACAAGGGGTCGTATATCTATTCTACAATACCGGCAATAATCACGAATACGATATCCGGATGAACCGGGGAGTCCGGGAAGTCTGGATGATGAAATCTTTTGATTTGGGAAAATCCTGGGAAAGCCCTGAAAACATTACCAGTCAAGTCCACAAACCCAATAATCCTTCTTTCAATCCAGCCTATACTCACCCGGAGGATTGGAGGCATTATGCCAATACTCCGGGACATGCTTTTCAGTTCCGGACCGGCCCCTATCAGGGCAGGATTTATGTGGCAGCTAACCATTCGGAAGGAAATCCCAGGGACCAGTTTGAAGAGTATCAAGCCCACGGATTTTACACGGATGATCACGGAAAATCCTTTGGCCTTTCAGAATCTATCCGGTTCCCGGGCTCCAATGAATCCAGTGCTGCAGAGCTTTCTGAGGGCAAAATGATCATGAGTATCCGAAACCAAAAAGGCGATATTCGACAAAGGATTTTGGCCTATTCTTCGGACGGAGGACAATCTTGGGATCAACAATACTTTGAACCTCAATTGCCGGATCCGGTTTGTCAGGGATCTATTTTGAATCTGGGAGAAAAGAATGGAGAAACTATCCTGGCTCATTCCAATAACGCGGATGAAGAGGAGAGAAATTACCTGACCATTAAAATCAGCTACGACTCCGGAAAAACCTGGGATCATATAATTCCGGTGGACTTTACCACTGAACCCAAGCAACTGCCCTGGACGGCCTATTCCGACCTGGTCCAATTGGACTCAGAAAATTTGGGGATTCTCTACGAAAGGAATAAATACCAGGAAATTGTTTTTAAAATTATCAAGTGGCAGTGATTTCTTTAGCTCTCCTCTCCCCAGGGTTCTGATCTCATTTTTTATAACAGGCTTTAAATTTTCCAAGCAACCCAGAGCCATTTTTATCCATCCCTAGTTGGTAAAATTTTAACTAAACCAACAAAAAATGAAAGATTTAAAACTTTTCGCATTCTTATGCGCCTTGCTTTTCATGCTGGGAGCCTGCGAGGACAAGTTTGAGGGACCTGCTAATCCGCTCACTGCCATTGCCGGAGAGGATCAAGAAGTCAGTATGGGCTCAGTCACCGTATTAGACGGCAGCAAGTCTCTCAATTCACTTGGCAAGCCGATGGCATATTCCTGGAAACTCCTTTCCAAGCCTACCGGCTCCACCCCAAACTTATCTTCCCTAACTCAAGTAGCGGTTCAATTTTCAAACGCCGCAGTAGGTGAGTATAAGTTTGAATTGACTGTCTCCTATCAAAGCTGGACCGACAAAGACGAGGTAATCATCCGAGTCAAAGAAGGGGCTCCTGCAACGGTTGAGGCAATAGCCGGGGAAGACAAAGCCGGTTCTTTGGGTGCGACCATTCAGCTTGACGGAACCACTTCAAAAAACGAATCCGGCACGACTTTAACTTTTCTATGGGAATTCGTCCAAAAACCAGAAGGAAGTACAGCGCAATTTTCCAACGGTACAGTCGGAATCACCAATTTCCAGCCTGACAAAGTTGGAGAATATTTAATCAAACTTACCGTAAAGGCAGGCTCAAGCCAGTCCTCAGATTTGGTCAAAATCACTGTTACGGAAGGAATCGGAGGTGGACAAGGTGCGGTGATTCTAAATGCAGACATTGTTGCTGACCGAACCTTGACGGATGTATTCCCCAACGATCCGGACAAGCTGGACTATTTGGTCACCAAAGATATTGCCGTCAAAGGTGCAAAACTGACGATAGAGCCAGGAGTCAGAATAGGTTTTGAAGAAGGTACCGGCTTGACCATTGATGCCTCGGGATCTTTAAAAGCCTATACTTTGGATGTAACGAACAAGCCCATCATTTTCCAAGGCAAACAAGCCGTCAAAGGCTACTGGGATGGTATTTCCATTTTTACCACCCAATCCGCGGAATATATGAACGGACTGGAAGTGCGGGATGCCGGAAAATTGGGTTATGGTGTCAAAATTAACAACGGAGCAAAAATCCAATTGACCAGATCCAAAATCCACCATAATCTCGGAGCAGGAATTTGGTTTGAGGAAACCTCCATTTTGATTGAATTTCGGGAGAATCTCCTCATCGACAATGAAATCACCCCTTTGAAAATCCCGGCCAGACTGATCACGGATGTTTTTTTTGAAAACCAAATCAAAGACAAAAATATCCAGGTCACGGATGGCAAAATCACCACAGGTACAGAACACATCTGGCCGACTTTTGAGGTGAATTATGACATGATGGTGGACTTGGTTGTATCCAACGGATCCTCCTTGGTTCTCTCTCACGGAGCCAAAATCAACATGGCCAATGACAAAGCATTCCGGGTGATCAATGGTTCTACTTTGAAAATTTTGGGAAGTGTAGAAAAACCTGTGATCATCGAAGGGATGAGCAAGGAAAAAGGTGCCTGGAGAGGAATTTTTATTGACAACTCCCAGTCCAGACCCAGCAGCATCTACTTTGCGGTAATCCGCCATGCTGGCAGCAATGCCATTGCCGGACAGACGCCAGCAACAATTAAACTGGGAAATGGAGCAGCATTTAAAATGGAACAGACTACGCTGGATCTGGGAAAAGGAGATGGGTTTGAGGCGGTAGGCAGCAACAACCACTTGGAACTCGGTGAAATCACCATCAAGAATCACAACGGGCATCCGATTTCTGTGGCCACAGACATGGTCGAAAAACTTCACTACCTGACCAGAATGGAGGGAAATGGAAAAAATGAGGTGGCTGTGGACGGATTCAAGCCCTTGGCCAAGGATGGAGGGGAAATTATCTGGAAAGGCTTTGCCGAAAGAACTCCTTATGTGATCAAAGGCTTGGGAAAGGATCTCACCATTCAATCGGGAATGAGAATCAAAGAAGGAGTGACCATTAAAATGCAACCGGGATCCCGAATCGACATTGTGAATGCCGGGGGGCGCTTGGGCTATCTGAGCGTCGATGGAATCGAAGGAAATCCGGTCATCATCAAAGGTACTGAGGATGCCAAAGGCTCTTGGTATGGAATTACCTATTCCACAAATAACCAACAAAATGTCATACGACATGCCTTGATCCAAAATGCCGGAAAAACCATGAGCAACAACTTTTCCGCTGCGGTGACAGTGGACAATGTTCCTCAGGGCTCCTTGATGATTCAAAACACCAAAATTGCCAAATCAGGCCAGCATGGCATTGCCATCACGCAGCAATTTGCACACTTGCTCTTGTCCTCCGGCTTGAGCTTCGAGGAAATTACAGGCGAGGAAATCTACGCTTGGAAATAGTTAATTTGGTTTAAATAATTACAAAGCCTCTGTCTTTCGACAGAGGTTTTTTTTTGACTTCCGAATCGGAATTAAGCTTTGCATAGCCAGGATCAGAACTTAAAAAAGAGCTGGAAAAAACGCTGAAACAACCGATAAAAATCCATTGCCCCAGTGTTTTCGCTTCGAAATTTCACTTTTTCCCGCCTAGCAATATTCGCTTGATTAAATTTCCTTTGATCTAGATCCGAGACTTGAAAAAGGCAGACACAAAAAAGGTGTCGCATTGCTACGACACCCAAAGAATCCAAAAAAAACTGCAATCAAAAACCGATTTTCTTCCAGGTTAAAAGTTCTTCATCAAATTCCTCTGGTTGCTCAAGCATCGGATAATGTCCGCTTTCGCTTAGAATTTTGACATGAAGATTTGAAAAATGAGGTAAAAAGTCATTCCAAAGACTGAATGGACCCACAGCAAAATCATACTTCCCCTGAAGCATCAAAACAGGACATACCACCTTTTCAAGGCCAGTTTTCAGCTGGTATGCCGCAAACAATTTTCCCCAGACAAAGTCCAGGGTTGGTAAATGCGTCGGAACTCCCTCCCACAGGAATGAAGGATCAAAATTAAGATCGTACCAGTTTTTTGCCTTTTGGCTGAGCACAAAGTGTTTAAACCTCCCAAGAGGGTCCTGTTGTATTTTTGCTCCCAATTCAGACATATCCTTGGCAAAACAATCCTTTCGGATTTCCTCCGCCTGATGCTGAAAATACACCTCTGCTTTTTGATGGGTATTAGGACTTAAATCCGGGCTGCAGGCACACAAAATCAAGCCCCTCACCTTTTCCGGAAAACTTTTGGCATATTCCAAAGCCATGTAGGCGTGTCCACTATGCCCAAAAATCAAAAAATCCTTCAGGGAATTCTGCTGGATAAATTCTTCTATTTCAACCACGATCTCCTGCAATGTGCCGTAGGCACTGGGAATGGAGTGGGGATTTTCAGAAAACCCCCGGTGGTTACAATAGGAAAAGGCAAAGTTTTTTTTCAGGCTTGCTGAGAATACTTGCTCATAAAATAGCTTAGGACCCAAGACAAGCATTGGGATGGGATCTTTTGAGTCGTCCTTCATAGGTGAAATTCCTGGAGGCATTTTTTTCTATTTTTGAAATTGTAATCCATGTGCTGTTTCCGGAAACGGCTTTTTATACTTTTTCCACAGAATCACTCCGGCCAATACCAAACTGAATAATGGGATCAGTAAACCAAACTCCCCTCCGAAATATGGCGTCAGCTCCACCGGAATGGTCAATCGCTCAAAAAATGCCTGAATGACTCCATTATGGGTAGCATGAAAGATGGCCACCGGCCAAATGCTCTCGGATTCCAGGCGAATCCAAGCCAGAATTACCCCTCCCGCCAGGACCATTCCCACAAAACAAAACAAGCGAAAGGCCAATGGCGTAGCCTCTCCCCCATAATTCCCGGATAAAAT
>JAJLJS010000085.1:0-1906 GCA_033844545.1 Cyclobacteriaceae bacterium
GAGAAAGTAGGCACCCGTCCAGGTGGATATACCAGAATTATCAAGACTGGTTTCCGTCTAGGTGACAACGCTGAAATGTGTATCATCGAGCTGGTTGACTTCAATGAATTGATGCTGAAAGATGCGAAGCCTGCTAAGAAAACTACCAGAAGATCCAGAAGATCTTCCGGAAAAGCAGCTGATGCACCTGCTGCAGCTCCTGTAGCTGAGGCAAAAGCCGAAGAGTCTAGCGCTCCTGAAGCATCTACTGAAGGCGAAAACGAAGAAAAATAATTGAATCGCTATTCAAATATCAAAAGGATTGGACTTCTGTTCAATCCTTTTTTTATATCCAATTCCTTACCCTCCTCCCAAGTTTTGGTTAACTTTGGGCAATCCAAAAACGACAATGATTAAAAAGAAAGCAACTCTTCTTTTGGCCGACGGGACAGTGTTTCATGGCTCCCTAATCGGCAATCCAGGTACCAATGGCGGAGAAATCTGTTTCAACACCGGAATGACTGGATATCAGGAAATTTACACAGACCCTTCCTACACCGGACAAATTGTGGTCACCACCACCTCTCATATCGGAAACTACGGTGTCCATGCTGAGGAAATCGAATCCGATCATCCATGTGTAGCAGGGATTGTGGTGAATAGCTTTTCAGAAATCCATTCCCGCCTGGATGCTTCCGGAACGCTGCAGGAATATTTGGTGAAATACGGCATCACGGGTATCGCAGACATCGATACCCGAAAGCTGGTCAGACATTTGAGAACTCAAGGCGCAATGAATGCGATCATCAGTTCTGAATTCGAAGGGGATCTAGAAGGTTTGAAAAAAGAGTTGGCCAAGGTGCCTGATATGAACGGACTGGAGCTTTCATCCACTGTTTGTACTCAAGAGCCTTACTTTTTCGGGGATGAAAATGCTCCCGTAAAAGTCGCTTGCCTAGACTTTGGCATTAAGAAAAATATCCTTAGAAACCTCGCTTCCCGAGGGGTATATTGCAAAGTATATCCAGCCAAAACCAAGCTCGCGGAAATGGAAGCCTGGGCTCCTCAGGCTTACTTCCTTTCCAACGGTCCCGGCGACCCTGCAGTGATGGAATATGCAGTGGATACGGTGAAAGATATCCTAGAAACCGGAAAACCGGTATTCGGAATCTGCTTAGGACATCAGCTACTGGCAGAGGCTGTAGGGATCAAAACCTACAAAATGCACCACGGTCACCGAGGATTGAATCACCCGATCAAAAACCTGTTGACAGGAAAAAGTGAAATCACCTCCCAAAACCATGGATTTAACATTGTCCGGGAAGACACGGAGAAAAACGACCAAGTCGTGATCACTCACGTCCATCTCAATGACAATACTGTAGCCGGAATAAAGCTAAAAAATAAGCCTGCTTTCTCCGTACAATACCATCCGGAATCATCTCCTGGACCTCATGACTCCAGATATTTGTTCGATGATTTCGTTGCTTTGATCAACAATAACTAATTTTAATAAACCTTTTAAAACTATGACCCTTATTCAATCAATTCATGCAAGACAGATCCTGGATTCCAGAGGTAACCCAACCGTGGAAGTGGACGTGGTGACCGAAAATGGTGCTTTTGGCCGTGCGGCCGTACCAAGCGGTGCTTCTACCGGGGTTAACGAAGCAGTAGAACTAAGAGACGGAGACAAGAGCAAATATCTCGGCAAAGGCGTTTTGAAAGCAGTTGCCAATGTCAATGAACTTATCGCCCCGGAATTGGTGGGCATGGATGTCTTCGAGCAGAATACCATCGACCAGATCATGATCGATTTGGACGGAACTCCTACCAAAAGTAAACTGGGTGCCAATGCCATTTTGGGTGTTTCTTTGGCCGTGGCCAAAGCTGCTGCCATGGAAGCTGGTCAGCCGCTTTACCGATA
>JAJLJS010000086.1:0-16749 GCA_033844545.1 Cyclobacteriaceae bacterium
TGCGATTAGAATGAGTGCAGATAATTCTTCTAAAATTGAAGACCAATTCAGGAAACAGGTTGTTCCAAGTTTGAAATTGAATGGTAAAATAGTTTTTGATTTAAAAAATGATCCTGAAAAAATTACTGAAATTAATGCGGAACCATTGGATAGTTTGTTGATGAAATGAAAATTTAATTTTAGAAATAACTTCTCTGGGTTGAAAGAAGTTTGATTAGTCAGAGGATTTGTTTAAAAAAAAGAGATTTAGGCCATACGATAATTTGCCCCTCTGGGAGTAGAAGGGATATGTTTGGGACTAGGTTTAGATTCCATCTACACCTTTATATACTAACAAATTTGTAATTTGTTTTGGTATGAGATTTTATTAGAAAAGTTTGTTGTATATCAGAAGCGGAAATATTAAAATATTTTAGATAAAATTTTTAACTACCCAATGCCCCTTAAATCCTTTATCCTTTTCTGTGTATTAGCCAGCATTTGGGTTACAGCTTTTGCCCAGACTTTGCCTGCTGGGCCGAAGGTGCCAAGTATCGGAGGAGGCTTGCCTAAAGGCATTCCTACGACTGGTTTGGAGGGCTTGGCTACCAAGCTGGAGATTCCTTATCTCGAAGAGTTACGACAGGTTCAGGGCTTGAAGAAGTCCTACGATTCCCTCCGATCCGAAGTAAAGAAACTGAAGGAAGCTGCGCAGGACAGTACCACTCGGGACTCTGTGGTAAGTGTGCTGAAAGCAAAAGGACAGGAGGTTTTGGATCAGGAAGCAGAGGTGCTTCAAAGCTTGCTGGAAAATCAGGGGATCCCCGGGGAAGAGCTGAAGGCAGCTATGGATCGTACACTTGAAGGGGTAGAAAGTTCCCCCTCTGGGAGTAGAAGAAATATGATTAGGACTAGGTTTAGATTGCATCTACATCTTCCCCCTCTGAGGGGATTACAGCAGTCAAGCTTCTTACAACAACTCTAATCTTTGAATATCCTGTCATACAATCCAAATATCTCCTTCCGCTTCCTACGGTATTTTTTCAGTTCTTCAGGAACTTCCCTCCAACCTCCCCAAGGAATATCTGTAGTCAAAGAGTCTGGAACAGGATAAAAAAACAAAGCCCTTGACAAATCAACCTTATCTTTAGCAAACTCCACAATATACTTATCCCCGATTTCTATTTTATAATCCCCTATCCCGGTACCTCCTTCATGCCTCTCCCCCCTATAAAAGTACGTAAAGTTAGCTACAGTCCCTGATTTCAATCCTGTTTTCTTACTCTCTACCGTCCCTATGGTATACAATTTTTCATAAGAAATATAATAAACAAACCATGATACCGCCACAACAACACAAACTAAAATCACCATTGAAAATTCTTTCTTGTCACTCATCTTTCATCCCTTCCTTAATTCCAGTACCTACAGTATTCCTTAAATTGCTATTAAATTGGTTAAAGTAATTAATTACAGACTTTTCAATTCCAGCACCACCCATTGCCCCAACATGCCATCTATTGAAGCCCCCAATAAGCAAATCTGTTCCAAATTGAAAAGAATTCTTACCATATCCTAGCATACTAAAATTACCACTTGAAGTGTAGTCCACAAGAGCCATCCCAACAAATCCATACTTCGAAAAAGCAGAAAACCCAATATCCACTATATCTATCTGCGACAAATCCCCATAATACAAAAGACTGTTCCCCGCCTGCCACGTCGTTTCCAAGCCCATGCTCAAGCCTGTTCCATTTGCCACTGCCTGAAATACCCCTTCCAACAAAATAGGACTGCCAGCGACCGCCAAGATACTTCCCGTAACTCCATACTTGTACATAGCCCGAATTCCCTGCATAAACTCTGAATCTCGATACTGGATAGCCTCATATAAACTATAAGAAACTTTTCGACCTCGGTTGGTTAAATCATAGGCAGCATTAAGCCCTTCTCTTGAAGCAACCAATCCAAGATTACGGTGAATAGGACTTTGGTTTCCCTGTCTAGGTGTAGAATGTTAGCCTAAGCGTAGTTTTTAACTGCGCTTTACTATCATCTAGAATTTATAATTCGGATATTCTGGTGAGCAAAAGTTTATGATTTTAGGTCAATTTTAAATTGGTAAGGAGATGAGGGTGAAGTTTCTCCCGTACAGCTGTCGGGACTTCACCCAGTCCAGTGCAATTATTGGACTACGCCGAGCGGGGTGGAATTGCAAATTCCACCCAGTCCCAATCTTGAGTTGACTACATCCAGACGGGTGAACAGGAAGTGATTCGTCTGAAGTATTATATCTAAAATAAAAAGCTCCGGGAGGAGCTTTTTTTATCCAAATCCTTTGAGCTGGTTGAGTAAATCCCGCTTGGTTAAAATCCCTCCTTTTCTCCAGAGGATTTTTCCTCTTTTGAACAGGATGTAATGGGGAATGGAACGGATGCCAAACTGCTGGCTGAGCTGTGGATGCTTGTCGACGTTGATTTTTAGAAGCTTGATGTGGCCATTCAATTCTTGAAGAGTTTCCTCCAATATTGGCGTCATTGTTTGACAAGGCCCACACCAGTCCGCATAGAAATCCACCAAGACTGCCTCCTGGCTTTGGGAAATGATGTCTTTGGGATTCTTTTTAGGCATTTTCTAAAAATAAGAAAGGCTGCCTTTTTCTAAAAGACAGCCTTTGAAGTTTTTCCACCTTGGGAAGCTTTAGTTTCCAGCCGGAGGGGTAGGCATTTTCAGCCCTAATTTGGCCACTACCAATTCGGTGAATTTATCTTGCTCTTTGGTATAAAGCAGGATAGGATTCTGTCCGGCAGTCTCTGCAAAAATATGCGTGTAGTTGTTTTCAGCAGCCACAGCATTGATTGCATTGATGACCTTGGTTTGTACGGGCTCCAAAAGCTCCTGAAGTTTTCTTTGGTAAGAAATCTGAGCGTCCTGCTCATATTTCTGAAGATCCTGCTGAAGTTTGGTCAGTTCAGCCTCTTTGGCATTTCTGGCATCCTCTGTCATGGTAGGAGCGGCTTGCTGATACGCTTGAACCTGACGCTGGAAGTCAGCTGCTTTGGTTTGGATATTGGTTTGCAGCTGAGTTTGGTAGTCCTGAATATCAGCACCGATTTGTTCCATTTCCGGCATCAGGTCCATCAAAAACTCCACGCTGGTGTATCCGATTTTGATCTCTTGAGCTTGAGCGGTGAATCCTACGAATAGCAAGGCTACTGCGGCTAGGATAACGTTTACTTTCATATGTTTAGAATTTGTTTTTAAGTGTTCGTAGGAAATCTTGCAAGGGTTTGGTTCTAAGGTCTTGCTCGATTTCACTGTTGGTTTGTGTATTTACTAATTGTCTTCAATTCCTAATTCATCCAGGACAAACTCTGAATAGTCATGCCTGGGATCGGTATAGATAATCGCAGAAGGTCCGGCTGCTTTATCGAAGAGGACCGCCAGATTGTTTCTTCGGGACACTCTTTCGATGGCGTCGTAGATTTTGGATTGGAGGGGTTGGAGCAGTTCTGCTTGCTTTTGGTAATACATCCCGTTGATTCCAAATATTCTGCTGTTAAATTCCTGCGAAGCCTTTTGCTTTGCTTTGATTTCTTCCAACCGCTTCTGGTACATTTCTTCTGTTAGGAGTACTTCTTCAGCTTTCAGCTGGGTGGAGAGATCTTTTATCTCCTGATCCAAACTTTGTGCCTCTTTCTTCCATTCGCTACTGAGCTTCTCCAGCTCTCCTTGGATGATTTTGTAATCCGGATGCCTGTTCAGGATGTATTCTGAATCAATGTATCCAAACTTTTGCGCCGCCAAAGGACCCGCTGTGAGCGATAGGAGCAGCAAAAGTACAATTTTCAGGGATTTATTCATGTCTTCGACCAGTTTTCAGAAGCTTTAGTTTTCAGCTGAAACGCAATTTAACTTTTTGCATAAATTAACTAACGCTCCGATCATTTGGAAGATTATCTGAACTGTTGTCCAATGGTAAAGTGGAACTGTGGACCACTGGCTTGTCTTCCCCCTGGAATCGGATCGAATCCATATCCCCAATCGATTCCCAACAATCCGAAGGCCGGCATAAAGATCCTTGCACCAAACCCAGCGGACTTTTTCAAGTCATAAGGATTGAAGTCTTTGTAGTCTCCCCAGTTGTTTCCAGCCTCTGCGAATCCGAGTAGGAAAATGGTAGCCGATGGATTAGGTGAAACCAGGAATCGAACCTCCATCACATACTTATTGTAGACCACACCTCCATACGGATCTGGATTCAATGTACCTCGGGTATCTCTACCCGGAGTGATACTTTGGTTTTCATAACCTCTCAAGCCAATGATTTCCTGACCCAAGGCAAAGTTATTGAAAGTCATTCCATCACCTCCCATCACGAATCTTTCCAATGGAATCAGGCCAATCTTATCTCCATAGGATCCCAAGAAACCCATGTGTGCTCTGGCACTGGCTACCCACTTGTTGGATCCGAAAATTGGGGAATAAAACGAGGCATCAAACATCCACTTGTGATACTCCAGCCATTCGTATTTGACCGGATCCGGAGACTCTGAAGTGATATTTTTGTTCAAGGACGTGTAAGGTGGGGTCGCTGCGATAGACAGCATGATGTTGGACCCTAGCCTTGGGTAAATATTATTGTCCACATTGTTTCTCGCAATGGTGGTATTGAGGGTAATACTTTTGGAATTACCGGTGGGATAGCTCAATCCGAAGGAGGTTCCAAACTGGTTGAACTCGTAATTCTGGAATCTCAGGGCATTGCTGATGCTGAAATAATCATCCGGCCAGGTTACCCGCTTGGCCAAGCCTAAGGTGATCCCGGTGATTTTAAAGAAACCATTGTCATCATTAATCGCCGTCGGGTTATAGAAATTGACCTGGCGCTGGACAGAGTGGTTAAAGGAAACACTCAGTGCATTGGGTTTTTTACCTCCAAACCAAGGCTCGGTCAAGGACATGGAATAGTTCTGGAAGGTCTTGCCATTGGCTTGGATTCTCAAAGAAAGTTTTTGCCCGTCTCCTACCGGAAGTGGGTCCCACTTGCTGAAATCTCCGATGTTCCGCACCGAGAAATTGTTGAACACCAATCCTACCGTACCTACGAATCCATAGAAGCCACCCCAGCCACCGGACAATTCGATCTGGTCATTGGGTCTTTCCTCGAGCTCGAAGGTGATGTCCACCGTAGCATTTTCGAAGTTGGGTCTGAGGTCTGGGTTGATCTTTTCCGGGTCAAAGTATCCCAAAGTGGAAAGTTCCCGGATGGTCCTTACCAAGAGCGCCCGGTTGAATTTCTGTCCGGGAAGAATCCGGATTTCCCGCATGACCACATGATCGGAAGTCCGCTCGTTTCCTTTGATGTTGACACTGTTTACCGTGACCTGTGGACCTTCAAAGATCCTCATTTCCATGTCGATCGAGTCGCCAACGACATTGACTTCTACCGGATCGATGTTGAAGAACAGGTATCCATTATCCTGGTACAGGGAGCTGACATCATCCCCTTTTTGAGGATCGTAATTCAGTCTTTTTTCCAGTTTTTCCCGATCGTAGACATCCCCTTTGGCAATTCCCAGCTTGGCTAAAAGCACCGAACTTGGATGAATGTAGTTTCCGGTAAAGGTGATATTTCGGTAATAATACTTTTGACCTTCTTCTACCGCAATGTCAATGTTGATTTTGTCATCGGAAAAGTTGTACACAGAATCTGCGACAATTTTAGCGTCTCTAAATCCCCTGCTGTTGTAAAAATTGATGACGTTGTCTTTGTCGTTTCGGTATTCCTTGGGAATGTATTTGGATCCGTTCAGGAAATTCAGCTTGAAGTTTTTGTGAATGTAATCGATAACTTCTTCCTGGGAAGCCGGCTCGGTGTGCAAAAGGGCCGAAGCTGCACTTTTGGCATCCGCGTCGGTAATTCGGGAATAGGCATCCTTGAAAACTGAAACTCTTGGGTATTCCTTGGTTTTCTTCATTTTACCCTTCAAAGGTCGGTCAGCGATTTCTTCGTTTCCGTAAAACTGGATCTCGTTGATTTTTACCTTGGAATTGGTATTGATATCAAATCTCAGGCGGACGCTGTTGGGAAGGGTGGTATCTCTTTCTTGGAGGATTTTAACATCCGTATTGAGGTATCCCTTGTCGAGATAATATTTTTCAATGTTTCTTTTGGCCGTATTGAGCACATCGTCCCGGACTACTCGGCCACGGATATTGACTTTGTCCCGAAGCTCACTTTCCTGGGTTTTGTTGATTCCTGAGAATTCCACACGTGAAAATCTAGGTCTTTCCGTCAGGTCCAACAGGAGGTAAATATCCTCCCCTTCTATTTTGGTCACCAGAATCTTGACATCTCCGATGATCCCTTGTCCCCAAAGTTTTTTCAAAGCATTGGAAATTGCTTCACCTGGAACCTCGATTCTATCGTCCACTTTCAGCCCGGATAGGGAAATAATGGCATTTTCATCCAAGGTGGTCAGTCCGACTGCTTTGATCTCGGCAATTCTGTAGGTTTCTGGTTTGGCGTAATTCAGCTCCAGAATATTGACAGGTCTGGGCGAGGCATACCGGCTTTGGCCCAAGCGAATCTGAGCCATGGCCGAAACGGACCAAACCACACAAAACAGCATCAATAAACTTCTCTTCATATGACTAAAATTTGACCTTAAGAGGTCATTTGGAATCTCCTTGGGCTATTCATTTCTCCTTTTTAGAGGAAATACTTCGCACAGGATTCCAACAATTCCTTATGATTTTATTTGCTCTCCGGTTTTTCCGAATCGTCTTTCTCGCTTTTGATAATCTTTTACTGCAGCATAAAGGTGTTCGATCCTGAAATCCGGCCACAAAACCGGAGTAAAATACAACTCCGTATAGGCTAATTGCCAAAGCAGAAAGTTGCTGATTCTGTATTCTCCGCTGGTGCGGATCATCAGCTCCGGATCAGGAATTCCTGCGGTATCCAGATTTTCTGCGACGGTTTGTTGACTGATTTGTTCAGGACTCAGTTTACCTTCTGAGACTTTTTGAGCAATGCGACGGACAGCTTGGGTGAGTTCCCATTGACCACTGTAGCTCAAGGCTAGGATAACGGTCAGACCGGTATTGTTGGAAGTCAGGGCTTTGGCTTCCATCAGTTTGTCATAAGCGGACTTAGGCAGGCTTTCGATATCTCCGATGGCTTCCAATCTGATGTTGTTTTTCATCATTTGGGAGATTTCATCGATGATGGTTTTCACCAAAAGCTCCATCAGGGCTTTGACTTCATCCTGGGGTCTTGACCAATTTTCAGTGGAAAAGGAAAATAGGGTGAGGTATTTTACCCCCAAATTATCCGCACCTTCGATGGCATCTTTCACCGCTTGGATAGCATGTCGATGTCCGAAGATTCTCATGGCTCCTTTTTTCTTGGCCCAACGGCCGTTGCCGTCCATGATGATCGCAATATGTTTGGGGATATTGTTAAGGTCTATATTCTCCTTCATTCCAAGTGACTTGGGTACCTACTTTTTTGGAGGTACAAAAATGCTATTTCTTTTTAAATAATCAGTCCTAGGAGTCAATTAATTAATAAGCGTAGCACTTCACATTGGCGAAGGTATAGCTGAGGGTGAAGCCCAGAAAATAATACCAGTCTTTGTCGTAGGGGTTCCCAAAGTTTACACCATAGGGAGGTGCCTGTCCGGTATTTGGATCAACGGCTTGGGGGTATCTCGGGATTACAGGAAGTGTACTGTCTATTTTATCCAGATAATCCGTGGTCGTAGGCCTGAAACCCAGTTCTCCGGCCAAAGTCCAGCGGTCATTCATCCGGTATTTCACACCTCCACCAAATGGAATTACCACGGTGCCCAGGTTATAATTATCCGAAACATTGTAAAACCAGGTATTGCCCTTTGCGAGAATATGCGCATAGCCTATTCCGAAGAAGGCATAAGGCGAAAACCTGAATTCAGAATCATTTCTCAGAAAATCCAGGAAATTGAATTCCATGACGGCGGATACTTCAATGATTCCAGCCCGAAACCTCGCATCCCGGTATTCGGCCATAGCATCAATTGGCTTGATACTATCAGCCCCATTTACCTGAGCCAGATTTATCCCCGCTCTCAATGTCCACACATTGTCAAAATTTCTCTTGCCAAATAACGTTCCTTGAAGGCTAGCTTGCCCGGGGTCAATTTTCCGCAGGATGTCACCGGTATAAACAGCTCCACCAATTCCACCACCGATTTCGTATTTCTGGGCTTTCAAAGGATAATTAAATACTCCAATAAAAACCAATAATAGAACTAAGTGGCTGAAAATCTTAGAATTGACCTTTTTCAAGACGATGCAAGTTATAAAGTACCCAACGTTTAAAAAACGCTTCAAAGTATTTACCGGGTTAATTAATGTTAAGCTCATGAATGCCAAAACCTAATTGCGCATATCGTATCCCCAATTCAGTTTTTGGCGAAGTGTATCAAAGAAATGATAGTGAGGCAATTTGACCAATTTAGCGGAAAATCTCTCTTTTTTTACACGTAATTCCACATCCGAGGAAATAGAAGAGGATCTGGAATCCAGTGAAACCATAAACTTATCAGCCCGGCCTTCGATTTTGAAACTGATCTCGGAATCATCCGAAATAATGATGGGACGGACATTTAAGTTGTGAGGACTTACCGGAGTAATCACAAAACTTTTCGCTTCCGGAGTAATCAAAGGACCTCCGCAGCTCAAAGAATATCCTGTAGAACCCGTAGGAGTGGACACAATCAGTCCGTCCGCCCAATACGAATTCAGGTATTTTTCGTCAATATAGGTATGGACCGTGATCATGGAAGAGGTGTCCCTCTTATGGATCGTGAATTCATTTAGCGCAAAATTGATCCCGTTGAAAAGTCTGCGGTTGCTTGTCAATTGTAATAAGGATCGGGATTCAATCTGGAAATTTCCCTGTGCCAAATACTCCACCGCTTCTGAGATCCTGTCGGTAGCCACCGTGGCCAAAAATCCCATTCTGCCAATATTCAAGCCCAGAATCGGGGTTTCATGGCTTCCTACCACACAAACTGTATCCAATAAAGTGCCATCTCCTCCGATGGAAATGATGAAATCCATATTCGCCATTTCATCGGAATTTTCCAATACCCAATAGCTGAGCAGCTTATTGCCGTTCATTTTCAGTTGACGGTCAAAGGGTTCAGTGGTAAAAACCTCAAACCCGTGTTTGCCCAGTTCCTGAAACAACAATTCAATCTGCGGGAAGTGTTCGGCCTTGAGAGCGAGGCCATGCAAGGCGACTTTCATGTGATTTTTACTTTAGCGGTCACAGGGAATCTCGCTTGGCTGTCCTTTTTTTCCGGAGGAAAATTTGCCATTTGCGCGATTTCATGCCTCAAATATCTAAAAATCTCAACAAGTTCCCGATTCGGTCTGCATCAGCACTGATTCCGGTTTCTTCCTGATAATGGTCGATGATCCGATGTCCAAACCTCTCCAGAGTAGCTTTGACATGCCTCAAGTCCGGTTTATCCATCTTTAAAGTCAGTTTAATTTTTGCCTCATCCAGTGGATCTACTGTGATGAAGGAACTCAGGATTTTTGTGTTTTCGGATTCCACCAGCCTGGCAATTTCGGAAAGATGGTAGTCAGCCATGTCCATGGATAGGATGAGCACACTTCCTTGGGATTTTATGGAAAGGCTGTCCGCAAAAGCAGAAATCGCATCTTCCATGGTTATCACTCCCATGTAGGTGTTTTCCCGGTCTAAAACAGCGACTAAGCTGATTTGATTTTCTGAAGCTACACGGAGCACATCATAGATATGCTTGTCTGTATACACCCAGCAGTTTCCGGCTTCCAATTCGATCTCGCTGATCGTAAGGTCAGGATCGTTGATTTCATAAATGATTTCATCGCTGATAAAACCCAAAAATTTTCCCTGATCCACCACAGGCAAAAAAGCGGTACGAATTTCTTCCATCCAACCCAAAGCCATGCTTGCGCGATCTGAAAGCTTCAGGGGAGGGATTAGGCTATTGATGAATTCGTAGGCTTGCATGAGAGAAAGTTAGGAAATGAATTCAGAACTTAAAACGCTTTCCTAAGCATTTCTGTTCACCACAGTGATTTTATGAGGGCTTAGCTGAGGAAATGATTGACTATAATGCCCAAAATAATCCCGGCAATGATGATCATCGGAGAAGAAATCTTGGTGAATTGCAGCAAAGAATAAGTACCCAGAATGAAGAAAATATTCAGCCCATTTGCTTCCAAGGGTTCAAAAAGGAGGTAAGCCGCTGCGATCAGCATTCCGCAGGAAACGGCATTGATTCCTTCCAAAGCTGCCCGGACGGGACGATAGAGCTTGAGTTGATCCCAAAATCGGATGACAAAGAAAATGAGGAAGATTCCCGGTAGAAAAATCCCTCCTGCGGCAATCAAACCTCCCAGGATAAACCCAGGGGTTCCAAACTCTCTCATCGACAAAGCTCCGATGTAGGAGGATATGGAAAAGGTGGGGCCCGGAATCCCCTGAGAAATAGCATAGCCAGTCAAAAATTCCTCGGAGGTCAGGAAATGCTTGAATTCCACAAACTCGGTGTATAAATAGGGCACCAAAACTTGTCCTCCCCCAAAAATCAGACTGCCGTTTCGATAGAAATTCTCAAAAAGCAAAATTGGCTGCCATTTCGTTACGGCACCTGCAGTGGCTGCCAGGATCAATACTCCTGCCCATAAATAGAAATTGCTCCATTTGATCGAAAGGGCTTTCTCCTCCTCGACTTTGGGTTGTTTTTTGTATTTGATCGAGGTGCTCAAGCCACCCAGCACCAGCATGACCGGGAAAATATAAGGGGAACTGTAAAAGAAGGCCACAAAGGCAGAAATCATCATCAGAACCATCGCCTCGGTAGTGGTGACCATTTTGCTGATGGTTTTTTGGGCTGCAAAAATGATAAACCCGATCGCCATGGGCTGGATAAATCGGGCAAATTTTAGGGCTCCGGGAGTATTTTCCTGCAAAAAGCTAATCAGCAAAGCCGCCGATGTCATGATCAAAGTGGCCGGAAGAATCCAGACAAAAAGCGCGAGGTAGGCTAGATTTGGGCCTCCGACACGGAATCCAATGGCAGAGACTAATTGAGTGGAAGAGGGACCTGGAAGCATATTGCACAGGGCATTCAGCTCCCAAAGCTCCTCTTCCGAAATGTAGGTATGCCTTTTGACCATCCGCTCCAGCAACATGGCCAAAAAGGCTTGAGGTCCTCCAAAAGAGGTCAGTGAAAGAATCAAAATGTCTTTCAGGAAAACATAATATCGGACTCTTCGTACCGACATTTTATTTCCGTAAGCCCAGTTCTCTCAGTCTTTCCTCAAGAAATTCCCCCGCAGTCGCATCCGAAAACTGTTTTGGATTTTTTTCGTCAACACAGCTTTCCAGGCAGGTCAGATCCATTTCAGAGCGTGGGTGCATAAAGAAAGGAATGCTGTACCGACTGGTATGCATCAATTCTTTGGGAGGATTGACCACCCGATGGATGGTGGATTTCAATTTTTTGTTGGTCAGACGCTCCAGCATGTCCCCCACATTGACGACCAACTGATCCGGTAGGGCTGTGATCGGAATCCATTTTCCGTCTTTTCTCAACACCTGAAGTCCATCGGCACTGGCTCCCATCAACAGGGTGATCAGATTGATGTCTCCATGCTCAGCAGCTCTTACCGCGTCTGCAGGCACTTCGTCCGGATTTTCGATTGGGAAATAATGGATCTGGCGAAGGATGGAATTTCCATATGCCACTTTTTCCTCAAAGTAATCCTCCGGAAGCTCCAAATGAAGGGCGATAGCTTTGAGCATTTGCTTTCCGGCATTTTCCAAGGTTTGGTAAGCTTCTACAGCATCTTTTTGGAATTGTGGGATTTCACTGGGCCAAAGGTTTTCCGGATATTCGGATTTGACCGGGTCAGAATCCGGAATATAGGAAAGCTCTTGACCTACATGGTAAAATTCCTTCAAATCACCGGTATTCCGGCCTTTGGCATGTTCTTTTCCTTTTCCGGTGTAGCCGCGCTGATAGCCGATTTCCGGCTTTTCATACTTGGTTTTGATTTCATCTGGAAGTGCAAAAAAGGACTTGATCGATGAGTAAAGACGATCTTGAAGATCTTGGTTAAGTCCGTGGTTTTTAATAGCGACAAAGCCAATATTCTGATAGGCTTCCCCTAATTTTTGCACGAAGGCCTTTTTTTGGGCTGCTGAACCTGAGGTGAAGTCTGCCAGGTCCAGGCTTGGGATTTCATCAAATAGAATTTCCATTGATTTGATTGGTTAAGTTGGTAAAACCAAAGTATTGGCCAAAAATAAATATCTTTAGGTTCAATAGTTGCTGTAATATGTACAAATTCCTTGGGTGTTTTCTATTTCTGACTCTTTTGTGGGCTTCATGCAGTCCGGATAAAAAAAGAATCAACGAACAGATCATGGACTCGGAAGAAAGTTCTCCGGACTCACCACAGGAATTGCCCCAAGTGGCATTTTACCAGCTGGAAGACTCCAGCAAGTATCCGGATGCTATTTTGGAACTTTATACCCCCTTGGGCAATCAGATTTTCAGACCCGGAAAGGTCCCTTTCGAATTTAATATCAAAAACTTTCCCTTGGAGACTTCCAACCCTGGTACACCCCATTTATTCACCATTATCAACGGTGGAGATCCGGTAGGACAATTATCCCCGATTTTTCAGAAAGAACTCACTCAGGGAACTTACAGAATCGTGGGCTATCTGGTCGATGCGGAAGGATTAACGCTTAAAAACTTTGGCAATTATGTGGACCGGGATTTTATGGTCGGGGATTCCCGGGCATTTCCCTATTCTGCTGAACCCTTTTTGGCAGTAAATTTTCCACGAAATGGAAATGTGCTGGCCGTTGGGGAGGATTTGATTGTGGATTTTTTGGTATTGGGAGGGGATATGGAGTTGGATGAGTTAAAGGTCAAAATTCTGGTCAATGATTTTTCGTATGAGATTGACCATATGGCACCAGTGCGGGTAGAAAACCTGCCTCCTGGCGCCTATCAGGTGAAAATCCAATTGCTGCGAAAAGACGGAAAAGAACTGGAAGGGCCATTCTCTTTGGTCTCCAAGTCGGTCATTGTGCGATAAGTCTCTATCTTTGCGCACTGTTAAAATTCAAGTTTCATGCTTTTAGTCAATCACATCAGGGAAAATCTGGCGGCGGTCCTTGAAGGCCTTCAAAAAAGAAACATTCCCAATCCTCAGGAAATTTTGGATCAAGTCCTTTCTTTGGATGATTTGAGAAAATCATCCCAAGCCGAAAGAGACCAAATGCAGGCAGAGGCCAACTCGATTTCCAAGCAAATCGGACTGCTGATGAAAGAGGGGAAAAAAGAGGAAGCAGAAATCGCAAAGTCCAGAACAGCGGAAATCAAGGTAAGCATCAAGGAGCTGGAAGAGCAAACCTCGAAAGCGGAAGAGGATCTTAAAGCACTTTTGTATACCATTCCTAACGTTCCGCATACCTCCGTACCTCCCGGGAAATCAGCTGAAGACAATGAGGTGGTGCTGCAGCATGGAGAAATTCCAAGCTTATTCGAAGGAAAACTTCCCCATTGGGAACTGATCAAGAAATATGACATTATTGATTTTGACCTAGGGGCCAAAATTTCTGGTGCTGGATTCCCGGTGTACAAAGGCAAAGGTGCCCGATTGCAGCGTGCCCTAATCAATTTCTTCCTGGATGAAGCACTTGCTGCTGGGTATCTGGAAGTTCAGCCTCCGATCTTGGTGAATGAAGATTCCGGGTATGGGACTGGTCAGCTTCCTGACAAAGAAGGGCAGATGTATTTTGCCAGTGCGGATAATCTTTACCTGATCCCGACAGCTGAAGTGCCGATCACGAATCTGTATCGGGACGTAATTCTCAATGAGGAAGATCTGCCCATCAAGAATGTTGGCTATACTCCATGCTTCCGAAGAGAAGCAGGTTCTTGGGGTGCTCATGTGCGTGGATTGAACCGCTTGCACCAGTTTGATAAGGTAGAAATTGTTCAGATTACCCATCCGGAAAAGTCTTATGAAACCTTGGAAAGCATGAGTGCCTATGTACAGGTCCTTTTGCAAAAACTGGAATTGCCTTATCGGGTATTGAGACTTTGTGGAGGAGATATGGGATTTACCTCAGCGCTGACCTATGACATGGAAGTCTATTCCGCAGCCCAAGAAAGATGGTTGGAAGTGAGTTCGGTTTCCAATTTTGAAACCTATCAGACCAATCGCCTCAAGTTGAGGTTTAGAGGAGAAGATAAAAAAACGCAATTGGCACATTCTCTCAATGGTTCGGCTTTGGCCTTGCCAAGAATAGTGGCCTCCATTTTGGAGAATAATCAGACTCCGGAAGGGATAAGGATGCCGAAAGTACTACACTCTTATTTGGGATTTGATAAAATCTAAAATGTATATCCGCTTTCTTACCAGTAGGCCTTACAATTTGAATAAAATCCCGATTGAAGTTCAGTTTTAGTCAGCTTCGGTCTTCGGACTTCCGACAGCCAAACCAAAGGAATTTTGGATTGTGGTGCAATTGCGGATAATCATAAAATCAAATGATTCAAAACCGTTTGCGAAGGCAAGCGGTTTTTTATGGCTATGAAAAAGATACTCTGTTTACTACTTCTGGTTTTTCCGATTTCTGCCCATACTCAGGACCTCAGGGAGGTGACCCAGACCATTCACTTATACTTTGAAGGAATGATGGAAAGAAACCGGGACAAGTTGGATCAGGCTTTTATTCCTGAAGCTAAGCTAATCGGGTATCGAGGGTCAGAACTTTTCATTACGCCTTTTGAAGAATGGGCAGGATCCACTGCCAAAGGTGAGCGCCGGGAACCTAGTCAGTATGTCAATGAGATCAAAGGAATCAGGATTGTAGGGTCAATGGCCCTGGCAGAGACCGAATTGCATTGGCCGGGGATTCGTTATGTTGACTTTTTGACCTTGATCAAGGTCCAAGGAAAATGGAAAATAGTGCACAAAAGCTGGCACGAGATTCCTCAATAGCCCAAATATACCCTAAATAGGGTATTTCATGGGATTTTCAAGGGGGCTAGATTGGGAGATATTTATCTCTCAAGATATGGAGTATTATTTGGAAGCCCTTCACAAATACAGCAGATTTTCAGGTCGATCCAGAAGAACCGAATTTTGGATTTTTGCCTTCTTTTATTGCCTTTTCATCTTCTTGGCGGGAGTCTTGGATACCCTTTTGGGAATTACATTCGATGAAGAAAGTTTCTTAGGTCCCATCTATTTATTGGTAGTACTCATCCACATAATCCCGTCTTTGGCAGTTACCGTGAGGAGATTACATGACACAGGTAGATCTGGTTGGTGGTATTTTATTTCTCTAATTCCTATCCTCGGTTCTATCGTCTTGTTGGTTTTTCTGTGCCTGGAAGGAGATCATGGACCCAATTCTTATGGCAAAGATCCGAAATTGAGGTTTCATTCTTTTGAACTTGAAAAATAGGTTTGTTCAGTTACTTCTTCACCTGATGCTTTCGTAAGGATTGCTGTTCCATTGAAACAGCATTTTGGGATTTCAAGGAGAGGATACCCCACTCATGGCTCCGATTTGGAAATATCAATCCGGGGTTGAAAATTTCTATCGGATTTTTTTCTTCTTCCCGCAATCCATTTCGGGGAAATAAGGATGGTGAAAACAGAGGGAATACCCAAGGAATATTTTGTCTTAAGTAATTTTAGTTCTAATCTTCCAAAATCCTTCCAATATCGAATTGGAAATGAAGTTTCAGTTTCTTTAGAAAAGCTACATCCTAGAGTAACTTTGTTTATCATTTCATTAATAATAGAAACTAAACAATGGCACTAGTAGGAAAAAAGGCACCCGCCTTCTCAGTAGGAGCAGTAATCAATGGAGAAGAAATCGTGGAGAACTTCAGCTTGGACCAATTCCTGGGCAAGAAACATGTAATCCTGTTTTTCTATCCAAAGGACTTCACTTTTGTCTGCCCCACAGAGCTTCATGCTTTCCAGTCCAAGTTGGCTGAATTTGAAAAGAGAGATACCGTAGTGATCGGGTGTTCTACCGACACGGAAGAGACCCACCTGGCTTGGTTGATGACTGCCAAAGAAGAAGGAGGAATCGAAGGAGTGACGTATACCATCTTGGCGGATGTGGCTAAGACCATTTCTCTGAACTATGGTGTATTGGGTGGCGAATATTCCTTCAATCCAGAGACCCGAATGTGGTCTTTTTCCGGAGCGCCTATCGCATACAGAGGAACTTTCTTGATTGACAAAGAAGGTGTCGTCCGTCACGAATCTGTAAATGATTTCCCTTTGGGAAGAAATATCGACGAGTACCTGAGACTGATTGATGCCCAGCTACACGTGGAGAAATTCGGGGAAGTATGTCCTGCCAACTGGGAAGAAGGAAAAGCTGCCATGCAGGCTACCAACGAAGGAGTGGCAAACTACCTATCCAATAATTAATACGATGCAGGAACTGACAGAAGACAATCTCCAGGAACTGATTGCACAGCACGAGCAAGTGGTCGTGCAATATTCTGCGGGATGGTGCGGAAACTGCCGGATCATGAAGCCAAAATTCAAAAGACTGGCTGGAGAAAATCCCAATGCGGTTTTTGTGTTGGTGGATGCCGAAAAATTCCCGAATTCCAGAAAACTGGCTCAGGTGAATAACCTGCCCACCTTTGCAGGCTTTAAATCAGG
>JAJLJS010000087.1:0-9014 GCA_033844545.1 Cyclobacteriaceae bacterium
GTGGATATCTGTACCCCAAACGATACTCACGCAGAAATAGCAATAGCGGCAGCTAAAGCAGGAAAAATGATTCTATGTGAAAAACCATTGGCAAGAACGGTCGCTGAGGCTGAAGGAATGGTCAAAGCCGTGGAAGAGGCAGGAGTGCAAAACACTGTTTGGTATAATTACCGAAGAATTCCAGCGGTCACATTGGCCAAAAATATTGTAGCCTCCGGCAAGCTGGGTAAGATTTTCCACTACCGGGCAAACTTCCTTCAGGATTGGACGATCAATCCGGATTTGCCACAGGGTGGAGATGCGCTGTGGAGATTGGATGTGGATGCAGCTGGTTCAGGGGTGACAGGAGATTTGCTGGCACACTGCATTGACACAGCCATGTGGATCAATGGTGGGATAAAAGATGTATCGGCAGTCACGGAGACCTTTGTCAAGGAACGGGTCCACCAAGGTACCGGACAAGTGCAAAAAGTAGGCATCGACGATGCCTGTATTTTCCATTGCCATTTTGACAATGGCTCCTTGGGGCTTTTTGAAGCTACCCGGTATGCCAGGGGACACAAAGCACTTTATACCTTGGAAATTAACGGAGAGCATGCTTCTATCCGCTGGGATCTGCATGACATGAATAGATTGGAATATTTTGATCACAGCGACGAGGGGAAAGTGAGAGGTTGGAGATCTATCCACATCACCGATGGCGATCACCCCTACATGCACCGCTGGTGGATTCCTGGTACCTCTATCGGATACGAGCATTCCTTTATCCATCAAGTGGCTGATTTCTTTTACAGTTTGCAATCCGGAGAGCCATGCCATCCTACCTTCCGGGATGCTTTCGAGACCCAAAAAGTTTGCGAAGCAGTGATCAACTCAGCGAACGATCGGGCTTGGAAAGACACAGGGGTGGATTGGGTAGAGAAAGTCTAAAAGCTAAAAGTTGAACTCTTAAAAGGCTCAAATCGAATGGTTTGGGCCTTTATCTTTTTCTGGATTTAGGTACAGAATTAGAACTTGAATCCCAGTTTCTTTTAGGCTAATTTGGAGCAAGGCAAAACCAAAAAGTTGTATGAACAAGCTCTATTTTCTGATTATTTCAGCCATTGGGATATTATTTTCCTGCCAATCCAAAACCCAAAGCGAGAATGTCCAGGCTGATACAACGGAAGTCGCTGAAGAAGGCGTGCGGATGATCCCAATCCAAACTCCTAAAGGAGAATTCAAGGTGTTTACCAAGCGGGTAGGTGACAATCCGACTATGAAAGTCTTGCTCCTGCATGGCGGTCCTGGGATGTCCCATTTACAGTATGGGAACTTCAAGGATTATTTTCCCCAAGAGGGGATTGAATTCATTTGGTATGACCAGTTGGGTTCAGCACATTCTGACCAACCTGAGGATTCAAGCCTCTGGACAATCGAGCGCTTTGTGGATGAAGTGGAGCAAGTCCGAAAGGCATTGGGGCTCAATAAGGATAATTTTTACCTCCTTGGTCAGTCTTGGGGTGGAATGCTTTCCATGGAATATGCTTTCAGGCATCAGGAAAATCTAAAAGGCTTGATCATTTGCAACATGATGTCCAGCTTGGATGAATATGAGCGATACGCCAAGGAAGTTTTGGGTCCTCAAATGCCAAAAGAGGTATTTGATGAGATTATGGAAATCGAGCGAAAAGGAGATTTCGAAAATCACAGATACATGGAGCTTTTGATGGAGCATCATTATCCCTTGCATGTACTACGCAAACCCTTGGATCAGTGGCCCGCCGAAATCAATCAGACCATGGAGCAAGTCAATCCCAACGTTTACGTCTATATGCAGGGACACAGTGAATTTGGAATCACGCCGGGTGCCAGTTTGGAAGGTTGGGATGTTCGGGATCAGCTGAAATCCATCACAGTTCCGACCTTAGTAGTGGGAGCCACACACGACACCATGGATCCCAAGCACATGGAATGGATGTCCAAAGAAGTCAAAAATGGGCGCTTTTTGCTTTGTCCCAATGGCAGCCATTTGAGCCAATATGACGATCCAGAGCATTTCTTTCCCGGGGTGATCCAATTTATCAAGGATGTAGATTCTGGCTCATTTTGATCCAAAACCAAGGAAGAGTCCAATTCGGGAGGATTGGGTTCTTTTTTTGATTTCCGAACGAGCCTGGAAAGTTTAAAGCAATTGTAATTGGTAAACGGCTACGAAATGAGCCACCGTGCCTCCTAAAACAAAAACATGCCAGATGGCATGAAAGTACGGCCGGTTGCTTTGCACATAAAAAATTACTCCCAAGGTATAGCTCAATCCTCCTAGACCTATCCAAACCAGGATTTCAAGAGATAGTCGGTCCACCAAATCCTTGTAAAAGAAAACAGCCAACCAGCCCATAGTCAGATAAATCACCACCGAAAGAGTCTTGAATTTTCCAGTAAAGAAAAGTTTGAAAAAAGTACCGATCAGGACCGAAGCCCAAATGATGGACAGAAAAAGAACCGCGTCCTCAGTTTTAAGAATTGCCAAAACCATCGGGGTGTAAGAACCTGCAATCAGGAAATAGATGGAGACATGGTCCATGATCTGAAGCTTAGCCTTTTTCTTAGGATTCTTTGCCGCATGGTAGGCAGTGGAAAACCCATAAACCATTACAATTCCGAGACTGAAGGCAAAGGCGCCAAGGAGATTCTTGACGTCATCCAAATACCATGCTTTTGAGATTAATAATGGAATACCCATGATTCCCAGTAATAACCCAAAACCATGCGTCCAGGCATTGAGAATTTCCTCCTTGGCCGTTTGGGGTCTTTTTGCAGGGTTTTGCATGAGCTTGGTAGATACTGAAAATCTTTTAGTCCTTTTCGGTTTTAGTCTTTTAAATTAAAAAAGTCCTGCCAAGAATGGTCAGGACTTTTAGTCTTTATGGAAATTAACGATGCTTAAAACTGAGTCTTAAACTGCTCCATTTTCTGATCCACTTGAGTGTCTACCGGGAAGGTAACTTTCACCCCTTCAAAGGCCATGGTGACATGAGCCACTTTGTTGTCATTGGCAGAGATATGGTATTGCAATCGTTCTGTATTTCCTCCTCTTTCGGTAGTCGCTTTAAAAGATACCGCATCATCCTTAGCTACAGCCTCTTCATCAATTTTGCCATCCTTCATGTAGGTAAACACCGAAGCAGCCTTGCTGTTGAGGTGTACTGTCCAGTCGCCTGATTCTGTTGGGGTCATGAAGATGGAATACTTTCCAGCTCTAAGGTTTTTACCACCCACACTTACAGGAGTGGAGAATTCAATGATGGTTTGCGCATTGGCTCCGGCTCTCCAAGTGACCCCATATTTTTCGATTTCTCCAAAAATTTTCCTGCCTTTCACAGCCGGGGAAGAATAATCAATGCTGATTTTGGTAAAGCCAACCACTTGGCTTACTGAAGCTGCCGGGCTAAGTGCTGGTTGCTGAAGTTGTGCGAAAGCCGCAAAAGATGAGGTGATAAAAAGGGCGAATGCCAGGAGTAGTAATTTTTGTGATCTCATTTGAGTTTTGGGTTATGTGTTTTTTGCTAACCTTTAAAATTAAAGGATGTTTTGAAATAGTCCGTTGTCTTTCTTCTAGTGAAATTTATTTATTAGGTTTTTCAAACTTTCGAATGAGTGCCCTTTCTACAGAATAGATCATTCCTCCGCAAGCTGCGAATACCCAGATCAATCCCAGAAAAAGGTCCCACTTTCCGGGTAAAGGGATGAAAAGCCCCAGCAGTCCTAATAATAAACCAATTTTCCCCACCAGAATCATTTGATTCGCGCCCATTGTCTGGGCAAAGTCCCAAGCTTCTTGGCTTTGCATGGACCTACGGGTCCTGAATCCATAAAACCCGTTGATTTCCTCAGGTGGGTATTTTTTCATCATCCCTCCAACCAATAGAAAAATCATTCCCGTGGTCATTGGAATCCAGAAAAAGCTATTTGTAAAATGAGGGGACATCTCGATTTGGGGAAATGATTTCTGGTTTATTTTCTCAAGACCATGACCACTCTTCGGTTCTTCGCTTTTCCTTCTTCGGACAGGTTGCTTGCTACCGGACTGAGTTCTCCCACACCTTCGGGTTTTATTTGACTATCAGGTACCTGATGTTTTTGAATCAAATATTGGGTAACAGCTTCTGCTCTTTGTTTCGAAAGGTGGAGATTATGCTCAGCCGAACCGGTATTGTCAGTATGGCCGACCAGATAAACTTTAATCCCGGGATTAGACTTAAGGTAATTGGCAATTTGGCCTAGGATTTCTTCGGATTCTGTTTTGATCGTAGCCTGATCGGTATCAAAGAGAATTCCATAAAAGGATATTTGCCCATCTTCCGCCATAGCTTTCTGAATTTCCTTAGCCGTCCAAGTCACATATCGATTCATTTTTTCTTCCCGGATATAGGTGACTTGGTAATCACCGCTACCATCCGAATTCACCTCCATCCAGTACTTTTTATCGGATTTTTCAAAATAGAAATAAGCCCCGCTTCCGGAGTAAAGTAGTTTGCCGCCGATTTTTTCGACTGCACCTTGGTAGTTTTTATAGATTAAAGCGGTACTGGGACGAGCATTCCACTCTCCAAGCCAACGGTAATTTATAATGGATTTTTCGCCCGATTTGGTCTCAGGTGTTCTATTCCCTTCCGAATCCTTAACGTAGATGGTAAAGTCATCATATTCCCTGGATTCACATGCGATCAATTCATGATTGGGAAGAGGGGAAAAAAGCTCTCTTTCCCGACAATTGTCTGGACTTTGGGAAAATGAATGGAATGAAAGAAGAATAAAATTTAGGCTGAAGAAGGCTTTTTTCATGGAGTAAAAAGGTGTAGTTAAAGAATTGGGTACACGAAAATAAAAAGACCGATCTGAAAAACTTCTTTTCAAATCGGTCCTAAAACTAAAAAAGAAATCTAATTCTTAGTTTATTTTTCTTTGAGAATGGATTGAATAAATGCAACACTTTGCGGGATTTGCTGGACAGATCTGGAGCTTTCGTCTTCAATGACCAAATAGGCTGTTCCTTGCTTTTTGGCTTCCTGGATAATTCCTGCGATATCAATGTCACCTGTTCCCAAAATTACATTGGTTTCCACGTCACCCCGACCATCCGGTGTTCCGGGTGTTCCTTTTTTACGGTCTTTCAGGTGAAGTTGAGGGAATTTACCAGGATGGGCTTTCATGATCGCCAGAGGATCTCCTCCACCCATTTTCACCCAAAATACATCCATGTTGAATTTAAAATTTTTCGCATTCTCCAGCATGTAATCCATGGGAGTTCCCGAACCGGAATTAGCAAATTCATACCCATGTGGATGATAGGTTAAAGTCACTCCCTCTTTGGCAAACATTTCTCCGGTTTGGTTGAATAGCTCAGTAGCCGCCTTGATTTCTTCCATTGAAATGGGACCTTCTGCATGAGGAATCCAGTAGCAGGTAGCGAATTTTGCACCGTATTTTTTGGCTTCGGCCAAGATTGCCTTAGGATCGGTTTTAAGCTTGTTGTAGTCCGCACCTACCCCGACGATTCTCAGGTTGTTATCGGCCAAAAGCTTTTGGTAGTTTTCTGGGGTCATGGAATAAGTACCTCCTCCTTCCAGTGCCCTGATTCCCCAGTCCGCAATCATCTGGTGGTATTTCACCGGATCAATTTTCATTTCATTTCTCAAAGAGTAAAGCTGCAGGGCAATCTCCTGCGCCGATAGACTTAAAGGAAAAGTCAAAAGGAGGATCAGAAATAGGCGTAAGGTTTTCATGAGTAATAGATTTTGGGTTTCTCTAATCTAGGAAAAAAGAAGAAGAAAGAGTCAGGATTATCATATTCAGGCTTATTTTCCTAAATTAATTCGATTGAATACCCCTATGAATTCCAGAAGAAAATTTATCCAAAATACCTCCTTAGCAGGATTCGCAATGACCCTCCACCCAAGCCTTTCCCTTTTTGCAGCTCAAGATCAGATTCTCGGTCACGGGGATTTCAAATACAAAATCGACCCTACTTGGGGCAATCTCGATCCTGACAAATATCCAGTGGTAAATTGCCATGAAATGGTCATGGATCGGAAAGGCAGAATGATTCTCTTGACAGATGAGGTAAAAAACAACGTCTTGCTATATGATCAAGGGGGGAAACTATTGGACTCTTGGACTTTAGGCTTGGATCGGGCGCATGGGCTTTCTTTGGTGGATGAGGGTGATGCCGAATATCTCTGGATAGTGGATAATGGAGGAAGAGTCTTGAAAACCACTTTAACCGGAGTGGTGCTATCCGAGATTATTTCCCCGGTTCAAGAAGGAATATATGAAGAAAAAATGCGTTGGGTGCCTACGGAAACGGCCATCGGTCCAAACGGGGATTTGTATATCGCGGACGGCTATGGTTCCCAGTACTTTTTGCAGTATGACAAAAACGGGAAGTTTATCCGAAAATTTGGGGGACCCGGGCAGGGAGACGAACAGTTCAGCACTGCACATGGCATTGCCATTGATCAGCGTGGAGGGAAGGAACCGACCTTGCTTTGCACCTCCCGAGGGCATAATTCCTTCAAGCGGTTTTCTCTGGATGGGCAATACCTCGAGACGATTTTCCTTCCCGGAGCTTTTGTCTGCCGCCCGGTGATTCATGGGGAAAATCTGTATGCCGGAGTATGCTGGTCTCGTCTGAGATATTTGGAGCAGACCGATAATTCCGGTTTTGTAACTATTCTCGATGCACAAAACAAGGTAGTTTCCAATCCTGGAGGAACAGCCCCGGAATATCGTAATGGAGAATTACAGCTCATGGTCCAAAAAGAACCTGTTTTCAAGCACTGCCACGACGTCTGTATTGATCAGGATGAAAATATCTACGTCTGCCAATGGAATGCAGGGAAAACGTATCCGATTAAGTTGACCAGGGTATGATAGGATCAGGGACAAAGTATCAAGTATCAAGAAACTGGGGTCATGTACTTAGAGGATAGTCGAAATGGTTAATCTCAAATTTCATATTTCACATTTCAAATAACCAAAACAATGAAATCAGTAACCGTTGGATGGTTTGAAATACCTGTTCAGGATATGGATAGGGCCATCAAATTTTATGAGGAGGTTTTCGAATGCTCTCTCAACAAGCAAATCATGGGAGATTTCCAAATGGCCTGGTTCCCTTGGGATGAAGAAGGAAAAGGGGCAGGAGGAAGTCTGGTTTACCATAAGGACTTCTACCAAACCAGCGACAAAGCAGGGGTTTTGGTCTATTTTTCATCCGAGGATTGTAATATAGAATTGTCCCGGGTAGAAGATGCCGGAGGGAAGATCTATATTCCCAAAAGACTTATAGCTCCTGATATTGGATACATGGGCGTGTTTTTTGATTCGGAAGGAAATCGGGTAGCCCTACATTCCAGAAACTAGTTCAGTTACTTTTTTTGGAAAGGTGCTCCCAATCTTGAGGGCAACTTTAGTATTTTTAGGCACCCGGACTTGAAGTTAAATCCATGTGGAATAAAGTTTTTACTATGCAGGAGCATCCTGCAAATCTTGAGCAACTGCAGCATAGGATTGCGGTAATTTTTGTTTTGTTGACCTTTTCGGCAATCGTCCTGTTTGGGATTACGGACTATATTTTGGGACTCAACCCCGTTTTGGGCAAAATCCGAGTGGGATATGCTGTACTTTTTTTGGGTTGTTTTGTTTTGATGGTCCGGTACCATAGGTTCTTTCTGGCCATGAATTTGATGCTTGGCTTAATCCTCGCATTTTCTCTGATCAATTACTATTACAACGATGGGTTTCAGGGGCCGACGATTTTCAACCTATTTGTATTCGTTGTAGCTGTTGCCATTTTTTTCAAAAATCCCTGGAATCTTGTCTGGTGGGTGGCCTGTATCGGGAGTTACCTGGCCTTTTTTTACCTAGAGGTGGAAGGAGTCATTTCGGTTTCCAAAAACTATAAAACTCCTCAGGATCTCTTCTGGGATAATGCCATTTCCATTGCTCTGTGTGCGATTTTTATCTTCATAGGGATCTATTTGCTGATCATCAACTACCGGAGACAGCAAGAAAATCTTCTCCAGCTTCAGAAAATCAATGAAAGGCAATTGGGAGAATTGACCTCTCTGAATCTCAAAAAAAATGAACTGATTGCGCTGCTTTCCCATGATTTGAAAGGACCAATTGGAAGCCTGGGGGCCACTTTGAGTTTGGTTGACCAAGGGATGTTGGATCGGGACGAGTTGGCCGAAATTCTGCTCCGGCTCAAGTCTCAGAGCTTTCAGCTCAACCAGGTTTTGGAAAACACCTTAGCCTGGGTATCTTCTGAAATGGAGACCAAGGCTCCGGAAAAACTTGAGACGGATTTATTCCAGCTGGGGGAATTGATGCGGGATACCATGCTGGTAGAGGCGAGGAATAAAAACCAAAGTCTGGAATTTGAGATGACAGGAAAAAACCGTTGCGTTTTTTTGGAAACCAAAGAGGTGAAAATCATTCTCAAAAATCTGCTGGACAATGCAGTGAAATTTACCAAAACTGGGGAGACTATCCGGCTGATACTGATCGTCAAGCCGGAATTGATTCGATGGGAAGTGAGAAATCCCGGTGAACAAATTCCTGAGAGCCAGCGCCCGTTTTTGTTTGAATTTAAAGGAAGGAGCTCCCTGGGGACCAAAAATGAAAAAGGTGCCGGATTGGGCTTGACCCTTTGTAAGAATATAGCGGACGGGCTGGGGATGCGTTTAGCTTATCAGCCGGAAAAAACCGGGGAAAATCTGTTTTACCTGGAAATGAACCTAGTCTCAACTCAAAACAACGCGAAGACTTTTGGCTCCGTGGGCACCAATGACCAAGGACTGCTCAATGTCAGCAGTTTTGGAAGGGCCTGCAATGAATAATCCAAAACCTGAATATTCCACGCCGATTTCTTGATAGGCTTGGTGAAGGGTTGGGAAAAGATCAGTTTTCCTGAGTACCAGGACCAAGTGCTCCGCAATAAAAGGCAATGCCCTGAGGGGGAGCTGTCG
>JAJLJS010000088.1:0-30879 GCA_033844545.1 Cyclobacteriaceae bacterium
TTAGCTGAAATACGCTTTTAATCCCTCCAGCTTTTCGCTGAGCTGAGCCTCCACTTTTCGGTAATCTTTGGGGTCTTGAAGGGGAGCGTGGACAGAAAAGTAATATTTTATTTTTGGTTCGGTTCCGGAAGGCCTTGCGGAGATTTTGCTGCCATCCTCCAGATAAAACTGCATCACATTGGACTTGTCCATCTCCAGTTTTTCTGTTTTACCAGATTGGATATCCTTAATAGTGGAATTCTTTACATCAATGATTTTGACCACCTTAGATCCGTTCATTTCTGTAGGAGGATTAGTTCTGAAGTCCGCCATCAATTTTTGGATTTGCTCGGCGCCGTCTTTTCCTTTTTTCGTCACAGAGATCAAGGATTCTTTGTAGAATCCAAACTGGGAATAAATCTCAGCCAAAACCTCGAAAACGTTTTTGCCTTTTGTTTTGTAATAAGCAATCACTTCAGCCACCATTGCGCAGGCACTCACTCCGTCCTTGTCCCGAACAAAATCTCCTACCAAATAGCCGTAGGATTCTTCGCCTCCCCCTATAAAGGTTTCTTTCCCTTCGAGTTCCCGGATAATAGCGGCAATATTTTTGAACCCTGTAAGGACATTGAAGCATTTCACCCCAAACCCCGCTGCCAATTCATTAATCAACTCGGTGGTTACTATCGTATTGACCATGAATTGTTTCCCGTTGAGTTTTCCCGCTTCCTTCCACCTGGAAAGGAGGTAATAACTCAATAAAACGCCGGTCTGATTTCCGTTTAGTAGCTCAAACTCACCTTTTTCATTCGGAACCACGGCTGCATATCTGTCTCCGTCCGGGTCACAGGCCAATACCAATTCGGCGCCCACTTTTTTTCCTAACTCAACAGAAAGTGTCAAAGCCTCAGCTTCTTCTGGATTTGGATAAATAACTGTCGGAAAGGTGCCATCCGGTTCGATTTGTTCTTTGACTACATGGATATTTTCAAACCCAAAAGCTTTGAGGGCCGCCGGGACCATTTTTCCGGATGCCCCATGGATCGGTGAAAATACAATAGGCATAGACTTCTGGGCATGGATTTCAGATTTTGCCAAGCTGAGCCCTTTTACTTTGTCCAAATAAACCTGATCAAAGTCCGATTCAATGTATTGGATCAGATTGTCATTGTTATTCCAGTTTACCTGATCAAAGGAAGTGATTTTTTGAACCTCCTTAATGATGTTTTGGTCATGAGGGGCCACAACCTGAGCCCCATCTTCCCAATAGGCCTTATAGCCATTGTATTCTTTTGGATTGTGCGAGGCAGTGATCATTACGCCGGATTTGCAGTTGAAATACCTGACCGCAAAAGACAGCATTGGAGTAGGTCGCATTTCACGGAAATACATTACCTTGATTCCATTGGCCGTCAGCACATCAGCCGTAGTTTTTGCAAAAAGGGTATTGTTGATCCGGCTGTCGTGGGTGATGGCTACTTTGATTTCTTCTCCTGGAAAGCATTTCAGCAGGTAATTTGCCAGTCCTTGAGTCGCCATTCCGACCGTATAAACATTCATCCGGTTCGTTCCTACTCCCATTAGACCCCGGAGCCCACCAGTTCCAAATTCAAGGTCTTGATAAAAGGAGTCCACCAATTCTGTGGGGTTTTCGGCGATTAATTTTTGGATGCTAGCTTTTGTTGCTGCATCTACATTTCCATCCAGCCAGCTTTGGGCTTTCGAGAGGATAGCAGGGTCGATCGAACTCATAGTCTTTTTAAAAATTACTGTTTGAATCTAAGTTATAGAAAATGTCAAAATTTGCCACCAACCCGGGAAAATTGTAGGCATTATGCATTATTTAAATCCTGTAAGGATCAATGGCTTGTCCTAAAAAATTTTTTTCGGATCAGATTTGCCCTATTTTAGAATGTCTATTACCCTAAAAAAATGAAGATTTCCTTATTTCTCTGGATTGTATTTTTAATTCCCAGCCTGGCCATTGAATCCAGTCGCATGGTTTCTGGTGAACATTTGGAGGAGAATAACCCAACCGTGAGAGAATCAACCGTTGACATCCAAGTGAGAGTTGGGGATAAGCTCTATGTATTCGGTAAAGCCCAAGGAACCTTGGACAATGTGAAAATCGGAATGCACCTGTTGAACTTTGCCCAAAACCCGAAGATTTCAGGCATAAACGCCAATTTGAATCAAGTCACTTGGAAAAAACTTAAGAATGGGGCGATCCAAATTCAATCCTCCTATCAGCCATGGCCCAATTACCTGACTTGGATCGTGTTGCCGGATGGAAAGCTGAAAATGGAAGCGCTGTCTACAGCATCTTCTCATAGATCTCTTGCCAATTTAGGCCTTGGATTTGATCTCCAGGAGGAAGAATTGAAAAGCGTAGAATTGAATAATCAGGCAATTGCGCTAATGGAAGATTCCCAAAGAACCCGGCCTTTTAAACAGGTGAGTTTCGAATTTGCAAATGGGAAATTGAACATTCAGTCTGAATTAAGCGACTTGGTATTTAATTCAAATTTTTCAGCCAAGGAATCAAAAGAGGCTGATTTTATCATTTCTTTTCCTGAAAATTTTCCTCCCTCAGAATCTCCTTCCGCTCCTGGAGTCACGATGAAGGACAATACTGCTTCCTCCATGGAAATCCTAAACAGGATGGTTTTATGGTTTGATTTTCAATGAAATATAAATTTAACTTGAACATATGATCCGGAAATTTTTAGTACTGGGATTACTCGGAATTAGCCAATGGTCTTTTTGCCAAACGGCTAATTTAAAAACTCCATGGGCAGACTCCATTGATTTTCTCAAGCCTCATCAGGAATATCCCAGACCGCAAATGGTCAGAAATTCCTGGCAAAATCTCAATGGACCCTGGGACTATGCCATCCTGCCTAAAGGAAGTCTACCGGAGACAGGATTTGCCGGAAAAATCACCGTTCCATTCCCGGTGGAATCTTTTCTTTCAGGTGCTCAAAAAGAAGTGGGACCTGAAAATGAACTTTGGTACGAGAAGACTTTTGAGCTTTCTCTTGACCGAAAAGGGAAGCGCATTTTATTGCATTTTGGAGCTTCTGATTGGGAAACTGAGGTGTGGGTCAACGGAACTTCTATAGGAGTCCATCAAGGAGGTTTTGACTCTTTTTCCTTTGATATCACGGATAATTTGGCCTCCGGAAAAGCCCAAAAAATACGGGTAAGGGTATGGGATCCCAGTGATTCAGGCCCACAACCCCGAGGAAAGCAGGTCAAATCTCCCAAAGGGATTTGGTATACTCCGGTAACCGGGATATGGCAGACCGTTTGGTTGGAAAATGTTCCTGAATCCTATTTTTCTGGAGTCTATTCCAATACCGATTGGGAAAATGGGGTTCAGGTATTTTATACTCAGGTAAGTTCCTCAAAGCCAGATATGGAAGTGGAAGTCAGTCTCATGGAGAATGGGCAGACAGCGGGGACCTTTAAGGGGAAAGCCGGCAGTCCAATCCCCGTAAAAATCAATTCCCCAAAGGTTTGGTCTCCGGATTCTCCATTTCTTTACCAGGTCAAACTCAAGCTTTGGGATGGAAAGAAGCTCGTAGAAGAGATAAATTCCTATGCAGCTTATCGAGACGTCAGAATGGCCAAAACCTCTGATGGACACCAAAGAATATTCTTAAATGGTAAGCCTCTTTTTCAGTATGGTCCCTTAGACCAAGGTTGGTGGCCAGACGGGCTTTACACGGCTCCATCGGATGAGGCTTTGCTTTTTGACATTGTCAAAACCAAAGAAATGGGCTTCAATATGATCCGAAAGCATGTGAAAGTCGAGCCTGCCAGGTGGTATTACCATGCAGACCGCTTGGGGATGCTGGTTTGGCAGGATATGCCTAGTGGAGACATGGGCAATCGATGGGAAGTACGTCCCGGAGTCATTCGAGAAGGTGTAGAAAAGATGAGAACTGCTGAATCAGAAGCCATTTTCAAAACTGAATGGAAAGAAATAATCGATGAGTTTAAATTTTTTCCATCCATTGTGGTTTGGGTTCCTTTCAATGAAGCCTGGGGACAATTCAAAACCGCAGAAATCACCGAAATGACCCGAGAATTGGATCCTAGCAGATTGATCAATTCGGCATCCGGCGGAAATTTCGAAATGAATGGTTCCACGGTTGTAGGGGACATTTTGGACCTTCACAATTATCCTGATCCTGTAATGCCGGATCCAAAGATCTTTGGGGAAAATACCATTATGGTTTTGGGAGAGTTTGGCGGGCTTGGACTTCCGCTGGAAGGACACACTTGGCAGCAAAAAGACAATTGGGGGTACCAGAGTTTCTCTTCAGCAGATGAATTGAAGGCTAGGTATTCCGGTCTGATCGAAGATTTGGCAGAATATATTCCTCGGGGCTTGGCGGCTGCGGTTTATACCCAGACAACCGATGTGGAAATCGAAACCAACGGGCTCATGACTTACGACCGGAAAATCATCAAAATCGCCGTTGAGGAATTACGAAAAATGCATGAAAAGCTGTACAAGTAAGTCCCAGATATATCGACCTTGTCAATAGAAGCAATTTCCCTCCTTACATAAACCAGAAAAAGCCGGTTGTTCCGGCTTTTTCTGGTTTATAAAATCTCGATTTCCAGCAACGAAGGTTACAAACTGAAATCTCTTACAAGATTGCTAATTACAAGTTTCCTCTCAGCTCCTGTTCTCGCTCAATCGCTTCAAAAAGTGCCTTGAAGTTTCCTTTCCCAAAAGAAGTCGCACCTTTTCTCTGGATGATTTCGAAGAATAGGGTAGGACGATCCTGTACAGGCTTGGTGAAAATTTGAAGCAAATAGCCTTCTTCGTCCCGATCAACCAAGATATTCAAATCTTTCAGGGGCTGGAGATCTTCGTCAATTTTGCCTACTCGATCCAATAGATCATCGTAGTAGGTTCCAGGAACCTCGAGAAATTCCACCCCTCTTTTGCGCAATTCACTCACGGTGTGAATGATATTGTCCGTCGCAATCGCCATGTGCTGAACTCCTGCTCCTCCGTAGAAATCCAAATATTCCTCGATTTGGGATTTTTTCTTTCCTTCGGCAGGTTCGTTGATGGGGAATTTGATGTACCCATTTCCATTAGAAACAACCTTGGACATTAAAGCAGAGTACTCGGTAGAGATGTCTTTGTCATCAAAAGTGATCAGCAACTTGAAGCCCATCACATGTTCATAAAACTCCACCCACTTATTCATTTCCCCCAAAGCTACATTTCCAACACAATGGTCAATATACTTCAGACCGATGGAAGTGGCTTGGTAGGTGCTTTTTCTGGGTTTAAAACCGGGCAGGAAAATTCCTTGGTAATTTTTTCTTTCGACAAAGGTGTGGATTGTGTCGCCGTAGGTATGAATGGAAGCCATTTTTACTTCTCCATTTTCGTCCTGGTAAACTTTCGGTTCACCGGCAGATTTGGCGCCCCTTGAAGTGGTTTCTTTCCAGGATTTTTCAGCATCATCCACCCATAGTGCCAAGACTTTGACACCATCTCCGTGTTTTTGAATATGCGCATTGATGGGGTGCTCTGAGGTCAAAGGAGAAGTCAGGACCAATCGGATTTTATCTTGCTTCAGTACGTAAGAAGCACGGTCTTTCACGCCGGTTTCCGGGCCAGAATAGGCAATTAATTCAAATCCGAATGCATATTGATAGTAAAGAGCACTTTGCTTGGCATTGCCAACATACAGCTCAATGTGGTCGGTCCCATTGATGGGTAGAAAATCTTCACTCATGGCTTAGTTTGTTTGGGTTTATTTTCTCCTTCAAAGTTATAAAACTCTGCCAAATATTATTTGGTTATTTTCGGACTTATTCTTGAGGATTCTTATTCCAAAAAACGGAGATAAGGGACATAATCAGCCAAGTCAATGCCCAAGCACCTAAACTTGAATTTAAGGCCAGGAAAACAAGAAATACATACCAAAGCGGCGCTAAACAGAATCCGATCAAAAATTTAAAGGTGGAATCGAAAACTTTGTCCTCTATTTTTGGGCTCATCCAAAGCCAAATCCAATACAGAGGAAAGTGAAAAATTTTCATCACTTTGTTTTTCAGAGCACTGGGATTGGGATTCGTCTGGTGAATTTCTTGGGTGGTGAGAAAAGCCTTGACGCTTTCAGCTGAAGTGAGGTCGATTTCATGATCCAAGAGTATTTCAAGATTTCCTTGATAATTCTCATCAGGAATGCAAACAATAAGTTCCGCTAGCCTCCTTTCTACCATTTTGGTTAGTTTACCGGATTGGGAGGAGGGCATATCGACTGGAATGGGTTTACCATAAGTGATTTTTACCTGACTTCCGGATCTTCTATGAGCACTGAAATCCAATCCAACCGGCAAAATCCAAGGGGTTAATTCCGGATGCCTTTCCTTTAATCCAAAAGCCATCCGGGTAAATCCTTTGCTTAAAGGCCTTAAGTTTCGGACCAAACTATGGGAGCCTTCGGCAAAAATGACCACAGTTCCATTTTGGGATAAAATCTGGTAAGTTTTTTCAAAAATCTCCTGATTCTGCTGGACTGTAGAAAATCCATCTCTCACCCGATACACGGGTAGCATCCGAATGAAATTCAAAAGCTTGGCGACGAATGAATTTTTGAAAACGGAAGCCCGGGTCAAAAACCATGGGTTTAATCGATTCGAGGTGGCAATAAGTAAGGGATCCACCAGGGCATTTTGATGATTTGCGACCAAAATGACAGGCTTCCCTTTTGGTATATTTTCTTTGCCTTCCACGATGAGTTTCCGAAAGTACCCATGCAAGGCAATTTTGACCAGTATTCGAAGTATGGCATTGACAAAGTTTTTCATGCAATAGTTCTCCAAAAAGCGGCCAAGATCAATCCGGAAATCAAGTGCCAGATTCCCCACCAAGCTGCGATGATGGCCATTCCTCCCAGGCCTTGAAAATAGGTGAAAATCAAAACGAGTCCCAGTCCGGAATTTTGAATGCCGGTTTCTATGGTCAGCGTTTTCTGGTCGGGCAGAGGTAGCTTTCCAATTTTTGCGGTAAGGAAGCCTGTGCCTAAGGCCAAAAGATTATGGCTGAAAACCCAAAGAAAAATCAATCCGACCAATTGAAGGAAGAGCTCAAAATTCCCCAGAAAGGCCAAAATAATGATCGCTGCGAATATCAGAATACTCAAGGGTTGAAGGAATTTCATCAATTGATCTGCCAGTTTTGAGCGGAGTTGTCTGGTCATTATTCCCAAAATCATGGGTATCCCCAAGATGATCCCAATGGTAAAAAATACATCTGAAATGTCTAATCGGATTTCCTTCAGCAAAACCGAACTCGGCTCGTGCAATCCTGCCCAAAAGGCAAAATTGAGTGGAGTCAATACAATAGAGAATGCTGTGGAAAAGGCCGTCAAGGAAACCGAAAGTGCGGTATTGCCTTTTGCAAAAGCACTTAAAAAATTGGAGACATTTCCGCCCGGGCACGCCGCCACCATAAACATTCCTAAGGCAATACTAGGAGGTGGACTAATCCATGTGACCAATAGAAATGTCAAGCAGGGTAAGGCTAAAAACTGGGAAAAAATTCCTAGAAAAAAGCCTTTGGGATTGTTTGCCAGATAGTTGAAATCCTTCCATCTCAGCTCCAGGGCGACCCCATACATGATCAGGGCCAAGGCAAAATTCAATAAAAATAGATCGTCAGTGGAAAAATTTATCCGGATGGAGTCGAGTTCGGAAGTATTCATGCGCTAATTTCTCAAAAGGTAGCAGAATCCACGCTTTGAAGAAAAAATATTCTAAGAAAGTTCTAGTGGGCAACAAAATTCTGAACCGCCATGAAATAGGGCATACCGTAAAATGATTTTTCAAAATAAACCGAGGCTCCACAGCCCAAATGTGTGAATTGGGGGTTTAGGATATTTTGTCGATGCCCAGGGGATTCCATCCAAAGTTTTACCACGGATTGGGCAAAACTTCGGTAGGTGTGCGGGGGGATAATTTCTCTGCTGGAGGTATTCAAGTACCGGAATTCTCCAGGTTTTGCGGGTTTGCTTACTTTTTTCCCGGATTGGTATTGAAGGCCAAATGTACTGCAGATATTTTCCCCGATGTATTTTGGGTTTAGTCCAGATCGATTGAGACGGTCCCGGAGGGTTCTTCTAAACCGAATGGGGCTAGTATGCCCATAGAAGTTGTAATTGACCATGTCCTGGGCATGACCAGTCGCTGTTTGTTCTACTTCTTGGGCATATTGAAATAGAGTAAGACCAAATTTTTGTCGTTCCAAATTGGTGTAATAGAAAATAGCCGCCTGAAGTAGGGGATAATCCAAATTCTTGAAATCAAGTGGTCGGTCCAATGACTTTTGGTCAAAAAAAATCTTGAGGCTAATCTTTTGGTAATCTTGGGTATTCCAAGACTGGGAAAAACAGGCAAGCGGAAAAAGGAAAAACAAGAGGTGGGTAAGCTTTTTCATGAATGGGATTTCTTCAATCCTAAGACGAAAAGCATCACGGATTATTTTTTCCGATCCGATTTAAAGTAAAAAAAACAGGCCTGAGCCTGTTTTTAATTGTCCTGAGGAATGGTCAACAAAAGCTGGATGACTTCTTTTGGAGTACAGGCTTTGCCGAGCATTTCTTCCTGCAAAAATACCTGAAGGTTAAATTCCAGCTCAAAAATCAATCCGTTCACAAAAACCGGATCCATGTTGAGTTGCTTGATGAAGTGGTCGTTTTTTCGGGGACCTGTAAGGCTGATTCCATAGGAATGGAATACTTCTATGGCCTTTTTGAGTCTAGAGTACTGTTGGTTCATAGTTTAGATTTTTGGAGGTAGTAGTTTATACATCACCGGAGTGACTATTCTGGATAAGAGCGTAGAACTGATTAATCCTCCGATCAACACAATTGCCAAAGGCGAAATCAAAGGATTCGTACTTAAAGCAATAGGAACTAAACCTCCAATTGCTGTGATTGTTGTCAGCACAATAGGTAAAAACCTAATTTCTCCTGCCTCTCGGATGGCTATTTCCAAGGGTTTTCCTTCTTTTCTGAGCTGATTGGTAAAGTCCACCAACAGAATGGAAGTCTTTACCTCAATACCTGCTAACGCAATCAATCCTACAATTGCTACAAAGGACAAAGAGTTCCCGGTCAGCCAAAGTGCAACGAGGGCTCCTACCATGCCCAATGGAATCACGGAAAGGACAATGAATGTGCTTTTGAACGTTTTGAAGAGCAAAATTAAAACTGCTACGAAAAGGAATACTGTGACTATAATTACGCTGTTGAATCCTGCAAAGGATTCCTCTCGGCTTTCGTATTCTCCACCCATTTTGTAGGAGTAACCTTCCGGGAATTGAACCTCGTTCATTTTTTCAATTACTTCGGAAATAACCCGATCTGATAAGAAATTTTGATCCACAAAGGAAGAAACAGACACTGAGCGAATTTTATTGAAATGATCGATCGTCAAGGTGCTGCTTTCCAAGGTGACTTTTGAGATTTGATCCAAAGGAACCGAAGCTCCTGCCTGATTACTGACAAATAAGCCTGAAAGATTGTCTAAACTGGCTTTATCCTCTTTTGGAGAGGTGACCAAAATGCTTCGTTCAATTCCTTCCTCGTCGTTGAACTTTCCCAGATTGAGACCCGCAAGAGCCATTCGGACAGTTCGGTCGATTTCTGAAATGGATACTCCCAATAGCCTCGCTTTGTCTTTTTGAATATCCACCCGAATGTCTGTTTTGAGATTGGAGACAGGATTATTGATATACATGGTACCCGGGGTGGCCTGGAGGATTTTTTCAACTTGAAAAGCAAGGGACCTCAAGGTGTCTAGGTCATCGCCGGAAATCCTGACCTCAACGGGAGCCGTAACAGGAGGGCCCTGTTCGAAGTTTTTAATCTCCACTCTCGCTTCGGAGAAGCTTGAAAATTTCTTTTGTAGACCCTCAATGATTTCCAGTTTCCTCGGTGGACTGGTAGAAGGATCGAGTTGCACAAAGAGCTGGGCATAATCCGTCCGTTCATTCTCCGGGATTTCATTGTAATAAATTCTTGGATTTCCTTTTCCGACATTGGTGGCAAAGTTGACCAATTCCGGAATTTCCATCAGCTCCTTTTCCACTTCCAGCGTTACCAAATTGGTGTTTTTCAAATTGGTTTGGAGGGGAGTGGTGATATTGACCAAAAACTGTGGTTTTTCGGATTGGGGAAACAAGCTAAATCCTATCACAGGAAATAGAATCAGGGAAATCAGGAAAATTCCTCCAGCAATAGCCAGGGTGGCTAGCGGCTTTTTCAGGGCTTTTTCCAATAATGGGGCATAGCTGAGATGGATTCCTTTTTGGAAAGCATCGTAGACTTTATTGGAATGCTCCGGCCCTTTGTCTTTTAGGATCCAAGTCGATAAAAAAGGAATAATGGTCAAGGAAACCAGCATGGATGCCAGCACGCTGGTAATGACTGCCATGGGCAAACTCCGGATAAAGTCCCCTGAAGCTTCCGGCAAAAATACCAAAGGCAAGAATGCAATGATCAACGTAACTGTACAACCTACCACAGACAGAGAAATCTGCTCAGTGGCTTTGAGTGCAGCCTCTTTCTTGGTTACTCCTTCCCGAATCCATCGCTCGATATTTTCCACCACCACAATGCTATCATCCACAAGCAATCCCAGAGCCACCACCAAGCCTACAATACTGAGCTGATTGAGTCCAAAACCCAATACATTCAGCAAAATCAAACCTATGGCTAGAGACAGAGGAATAGAAATCATAACAATAATCGAGGCCCTGTTTCCAAGGGGTAGAAGTGTAAGGAATACCAAGGCGATTGCAATCAAAAAATCCACTCCCAATCCACCCAATCGTCGATTGACATAATTACCCTGGTCAAAGGCCGTAACCAGATCGATATTTTCAGGCAGCTCAGATTTTACTTTCTCGATCAATGGCAGATACTTCGCCTGGACCTTGGTGATGTTGTTACCTTCCTTCATAGCTGCTGTCACAAAAATGGACCGGTAGCCATTGAGCCGGGTGATGTGTTTGGTTTCCTCAAAATCATTGCTGATGGTTGCCACATCTTTAAGCTGGATAGACTTTCCTTGGTAGGAGTAGACTACCGTATTGGCGATTTCCTCGGCTGAATTGTAGTTTCCGCTTGTTTTGACATTGAAGGTCTTTTCGCCGGCATCCACTTGTCCACCGGGAATGTCCGTGAGTTCACTTTGGATACTTCCCAAAATGGCATTTAGGGGAATGTTCATTTCGGCGATCTTGTCCAGTCTGACTTCGATTTTGACGATTTGTTCTGGAAGTCCATGGATCTCTACTTTTTTTAGTTCGGAGATTTTCTCTAATTCTTCCTGAAGCTTTTCTCCCGACTCTTGCAATTGATCTCTGGAGGCATTTTCGCTGATCAATGCCAGTTGAAGAATGTTCACGTCAGAGGGCCTCACTTTCCTAACCTCCAAGGAGAAAATATCCTTGGGAAGGCTCGGTCTTAAGGTATTTACTTCTCGTACCAGCTCTTGGTATTTTTCATCCACATCCTCGTTGTAGTTGTATTCCACCATCAAAACAGCCACCCCATCTTGGATCTCTGTCTCGATCTTTTTGATGTTCTCCAAACTGTAGATCACCTTTTCCATCGGATCTACGATTTGCTCCTCCATATCTTCCGGGCTTGCTCCCGGATATATGACAATCACCGGAAATTGGGGTGCTTCGATGACTGGATCTTCACTTCTGGGCATAGAGAAAAAGGTGGTAGTGCCCAAGGCAATCACCATCAGGAAAATCACCAGGGTAAACTGGTAATTTTTTACCGCGAATTGGGAAATTTTCATCAGTTGGTCAGAGAAATAGTGGAACCATCAGCCAAATAGGCACTTCCGGAAATAATCAGTTGAGAGTAGTTTTCCAATCCACCCAAGACTTCTACCGAATCTTTGGCGAGCCTTCCCAGGGACACTTTCACCCTTTTGGCGGTTTGCCCATCCTCTGTTACAAAGACAAAGCCTTCCTTGCCTTGTGCGTCCAAAAGGGCACCATAGGGGATTGACCAACCAGAGCTCTCCCGATCGGGTCTGATTTCAGCCCTTGCAAACATGCCAGAAGCAAGTTGAATTCCTTCCGTGTTTTCAGGTAGGATTTCTACCCAGTATGCCCCTGTCACCGGGTCAGAGGCCTGACTTTTCCGAATGATCTTCCCGGGAATTTTTTGGGAGTTTTCCTCCAAAAAAATGATTGCAGGATCCTCCAGATTGATTTTACTCCAGTTCTGGTCATTGACCGAAACCTGCAAAACCCAATTTCCCTGATTCGCACCGTTGATTTGGAGAATTGGCGAGCCTGAGGTGACCAACTGCCCTTCATTGACAAATTTTCTTAATACATAACCGTTTTGATTGGCGCGGATTTCTGCATAGGATCTATTGAATTCAGCAGTTTTCAATTGCTCGACTGAAATGTCCAGGGCAGTTTTTGCATTTTGGTATTGTTCCAAAGTTGCCACGCTGTCTCGGTAGAGGTTTCCGGCTCGCTCGAAGTCCCGCTTGGCTTTTTCAAAGGCCAATTTTGCCTGAGAAAGCCCAGCTTCTACTTCTGTGAGGTCCAAGGTGGCCAACACCTGTCCTTTCCGAACGGGATCTCCTTCTTGAACCTTAAGAGAAGAGACAATTCCTCCTACTTTGAAGGCCAGGATGGTTTCATCTTTTGTGGAAAAAGTTCCGCTGGCTTGGATGGCGGAAAAAATGCTTTTCTGGGTTAAGGAAATCACTTTGACGGGAATCCTTTCATTTTTGGATGGGGTAGAGGAATTGGTTTTTTCCTCTCCACATGCCACCAAAACAAAAAGCAACAGACTGCTTAGAAAGTAAGTTGAAATTTTCATGATCAGTTAATTGGAAGTGAGGAGTTGACGTTCGAGGATCGCAATGGATTTTAAAAGGCTATAGGAGTTGATCGTCCGCTGAAGCGAAGCTTGGGTAAACTGATTTCTGGCATCGATAAACTCAATGAGGGAATTGGTTCCTTCTTTGAATCCCCGATCCACCAATCGGAGATAGGAGCTGGAGGATTCCAGTTTTTTCTCAGCTGATTTTAGCGAAGCTTGTTGGGATCGAATGCTGTTTTTTGCAAGTTGGAGATCTAGAGAAAGCTTGTTTTCGAGCAGATTTTGCTGATTTTGGACGCTTTGAAGATTTAATTCCCCGCGATAAATCTGATTCTTGTTCCGATTTCCCTGGTATATCGGCAAGCTCAGGTTGATTCCCAGCAGCGCATATTGGGATTCTCGTTCGAAAGCCCAATCGAAATTTTGACTTCCCAAATCGGCAAAAGTATTGATCTTGGGTACCCAGAAATTTTTATTGGATTTTAGAACAGTTTCTTGGATAGAGACCGCTGTTTGAACTTGGAGAAGTTCCGGTCTTCCGCTCAGGTTATCTTCTTGCATGAGTCGGGTGATTTGTTCCAAATCAAGTGATTGGGCTTCAAAAATCACCTCGGATTTTACCGGTCGATTGAGGAGGAAATTGACATAGCTGGCAGCATTTTCCTTGACGGTCAAAGCCTCGATCAGAAGGGCATTGATATTTTCCACCTCGCTTTCAGCTCTCAACACAGAAGAGGGAAGCCCCTTTCCGTTTTCCAATAGAGTTTGGTTATCCTTCAGGTTTTGAAGTACCAAATCTTTGGAGCTTTCGATAATTCCAAGTGCTGTATGAGCGGTGCAAAACGTGTAATAGGCTACCTTGATGTCCTGGATCAAATTGGCACGATAGATTTCCAATTCATATTCAGAAAGAATGACCTGCTTTTGCCGGATATCTTTTTGATAAATCAGATCGGTGTTGAGCAAGGGCAGAGAAGCCCGAACTCTTGCATCGTAAAAATTATTGGGCAGGAATTGCTCGGATACATTTTCCAATTGGGGAAAAGCATTTGAACCGGTCAGTTGGTTAAGGGTAGAATAAACCGGGTTTAACAAGTCCCCGATCGGTATATCAATCGTCCGTCCCCCATCTGCGAGGGTATAATTGATCCCCAGATCAATGGAAGGAAGAAAATAACTTTTGGCATCTTTCAAGGCTAACAAGCTTTTCTCCAGATCAATGTTTTTCTCTACCAAAACCAGGTTATTCTCCAAGCCCACTTGAATATACTGGTCCAGGATTCCTTGCGCGAAAGTGAAATTTCCCATCATCAACAGGAGCTGGATAGGGACAGTTTTCCAAATTTTCAATCTCAAATTATTCATCGTTTTAATATTAAACAGTGTTTAATCAATGGTCAAATTTTTTTAGAGTCGCCTGAGAATTGTAAAAAATTCCTCCAAGGCATCTTGTACAATAGTCTCCCGGTACTCCAGTTGCACCACTTCACATCTTTTTCGGATACTCAGGGATACCATCCCATGGACCGCCGACCAAATTAAATAGGAGAGAGGCTCCAAATTATGCCCTTGAAAATATCCCAGGGCTAAGCATTGGGCGATGGTTTGTCTTAGGAAATTAAAGGTACCTGCACCTTCTTTCCAATCGTCATGCTCGCTGTCATAAATGTGATCTATTGGAGCTTCCTTGATAAACATAAGGTCGTACATATCAGGGTTTTCCATAGCAAAATTTATATAAATACTTCCCATGGCTATCAAGCGTTCCATGGGATTTTTGACAGCCCCTAACACCTGCATTTTTTCACCTAAAGCCTGAAAACCGCCTTGATGAAGAGCATGAAAAATTTCGTTTTTATCCCTGAAATAATGGTAAATAATCCCAGGACTATATTCAATTTTATCGGCGATATTCCGGATGGAGGTTTTGTCCACGCCTTTTTCGAGAAAAAGCTTTCGGGCAGCCTCCAAGATTAACCCTCGAAGCTCTTCTTTTTCTCTTTCTTTTCGATCTGCTATTCCCATGATAAATTATTGAACGTTCAAATGTAATTAAACGATGTTCAATTATTCAAGTATATTTCTAAAAAATTTATGATTTCATTGCCTCACTGTCCCAAGCATGGTCATTGAGAGAGAATTTTTTGGATAATTCTCCGGAAATCATCATTTCTTGTTGTTCGATTTGCTTTTTCACCTTACTGATGTAGGCTTCTTGGTCATTTTTATATTGGGCGAGGATTTTCAAAGCGTCTTCATCGTATTTTTTGAATTGAGCAGCTAGACGGTGCACGGTATATGCTCTGAATCCCAGTTTTTTCAAAGCATCCTCACCCATCCTGATGGAAGTGTCCAAATGCTCCCGATAGATGGATTCTACGCCCATTTCCATGTATTCATAGGCATCGTAGCGGTTTTTGGCGCGGATCATAACTTCCAAATGGGGAAAATGCTCCCTGCAAACCTCAATCAGTTTTTTATTGGTCTCCTCCGAATTAATGGCTGAGATCAGGATTTTGGCACTCTCTGCCCCCGCGGAGTGAAGCATGTCTTCCCGGGTAGCATCGCCATAGAACACCTTGAAGCCCATTCGTCTCAGGAAGTCAACCTGATCCGGATCAAAATCCAATACGGTGGCTTCTACTCCATTCGCTCTCAGAAATCGTCCCAAAGTGGATCCAAAGTGTGAAAATCCCACCAAAATTACCTCGTGCTTTTCCGAGATGGAATCAGCTTCTCGTTTGGGTTTGCTTGGGGCTTGGTTGAGTTTATTCAAAACAGCTTTATCCAAAACCAAACTGAGAATCGGGGTAAAGGTCATACTCAAGGCTGTGACGGCCATCAGACTATCGGAAATTTCAGCACCGAAATAACCAAGTTGTAGGGCAAAGGCATAAATCACAAAGGAAAACTCGCTGACCTGGGCTAGTCCTGTAGAATAACCCAGGTTTTCGCTTAGGCTGAGTTTTTTGAAATACCCGATTCCGAATAAGACCAGAGTCTTCACGGCCATGATTCCCAAGGTGAAAAGCAAAAGGAAGGAAGGATTATCCAATATCAGTTCAAAATTGATAGTGGCTCCTACAGCCATAAAAAACAATCCCAAAAGCAAGCCTTTGAAGGGATCGAGATCGGATTCCAAAGCATGTTTGTAAGGGGAGTTGGCCAAAATTACTCCTGCCAGAAATGTACCCAAAGCAGGGCTGAGTCCCACCAATCCCATCAAAAAGGCAATTCCGACCACGATCAGAAGGGCAGAAGCGGTGAATAGTTCCCGCAGTTTGGTCTTGGAGACCCAGTTTAGTAAAGGTCCAAATCCAAATCTGCCCATCAAAACAACCAGTCCAATTGCGCCAATAATCATCAGCGTCTGAATCCATCCGGGTTGGCTTTCCAAAATTCCGCCGTGATCACCTCCCTCAGTATGAACGACTTCTGTGGCTAATAGCGGTAGGATAGCCAAAATTGGGATCACCGCAATGTCCTGCATGAGCAAAACGCCAAAAGACATTTTGCCTGAAGCACTATCCAACTGATTTTTTTCTTTCAGGGATTGAAGAACAATTGCGGTAGAAGAAAGAGCCATGGCCATGCCCATGGTTAGGCTGATCTGCCATGAAAAATTCAACAAAAGACCGATGCCAAAAATCAAGGTAGAAGTGACCAAGACTTGGGTCAATCCTACATTGAAGATCAGACCTCTCATTTTCCAAAGATTTTTGGGTTCCAATTCCAATCCGATCAAAAAGAGCATCATGACCACTCCAAACTCGGTCGAATGCATGATATCCTGTCCGGATTCTCCATCCTGAATGAAACCAAACACGTAAGGTCCTATCAAAATTCCTGCGATCAAATAGCCCAATACCGACCCCATACCCAGTTTTTTGGCGATTGGAACACAGACAATAGCTGCTAGGATATAGACGATAGCATCGAACAAAAATCCGTTCATGACCTTGGGTTTTGGATATATGAGAAAGGAATTTCTGACGAATCCCGAAGAGTCAAAATCATTTGGGTATACTCTTTTACCTTTTCCCGGAGGGATTCTTCAGTAATTTTATGCGTACCGGCTACATGAAAAGGAGGCAAATATCGCATGTGGCAAAGGTAGGCTGTCTGTTCAAAAGGCCTGAGGAATTCCGGAATCGAATATCGATTTCGTCCTTCTCGGCTATACACTTCCTGAGGCCCTCCGGAGGTGATGGCATTGAGGATGTATTTGTTCTTGAGAAAAATCCCCCCGGGACCATAAGCCCAACCATACTCCAAGACTAGGTCAATCCACTGCTTCAAAATGGGTGGGCAGGAATACCAATAGATAGGATGATGCCAGATCACCACTTCATGCTCAAACAGAAGTTCCTGCTCCTGCTGAACTTGAATATGAAAATCCGGATAAAGATCATATAAATCCCGAATAGTGACATTTTCCAAAGGACGGATAGCTTCCAAAAGGGCATGATTGACATCCGAATGCTCGTATTTGGGATGAGCAAAAAGTACCAGGATTTTCCGCATTAGATCGCTGCTTTACTTATTGAAATAATAGCCTAGCGCTCCGCTGGGGCATTTCTTGATTTGATTGACAAGTTTTTCGGAATCTTCACCTTCAGGGGTGATCCAAGGTCTGTTTTTAGGATTAAACACCCCAGGCAACCCCCGAACACAATTGCCTGAATGGATGCATTTGGATGCTTCCCAGGTAATGACTACCTCTCCATTGGTGTATTCTTTTTTTTCTTCCTTCATGGTCTTAGAATTAAGGAAACCTAGTTTACCAATAATTTCTGGGATTTCATCTTAATAGAAAAGCAAAATGCCCGTCCAATTAGAACGGGCATTTTTTAGGAAGGATTTTTTGGATTGGGTTTCTTTAAAACCAAATAGAAGCAATAGATCGTTACTCCCGCGATGAGTCCCTGCGTGATAATGGCGATTAATAATGCGGATGTATTCATGATTTTCTGTTTTTTCTTTTGGAATGAGAATAGCCCACAATTGCCGCAATACCGATGAAAAGTACTAGCAGTTGGGTTCTGGCGAGTCCTGAAAAGAACTTTTTCTTTTCCAAAGCCTCTAGGTTTTCGGGATGGGAGAGCATTTCTGCTTCTATATCCTGAAAGGAAAGTTTGGCGATCAAAGAACTAGGATCCAAAGTCCAGCCATGACCTTGAAATAGGCCTGAAATTGCAGTGCTCCAATCATTTCCCTGAGGAGTAAGTAAGGCTCCCATAAATACCATTACCAAAAGAACAGGGGTAACATATTTCATGATCCACTTGTACATGGATGGAATTTTTATGTCTGCCCCGCGATTGAGTTCATTCCAGCCCTTATCCATTCCAAAAATCCAGGCGAATAGGACCGTTTCCAATAGGGCAAAGATGACCAAACTTACAGTGCCTGCCCAATAATCATATTCGTCAAAATAGCCATAATTGTAAAAGAGGACGGTGGGCACTCCCATCCATAGAGCCAAAATTCCGAAGGAAATAGCACCCTTGACTTTTCCCCAGCCAAATTCATCTTTCATGAATCCCATCCAAGGCGTACCCATGGCCAAAGAAGAGGTGATTCCTGCAAAAAACAATAGTCCAAACCACGATACTCCGGCAATAACAGAAAATACTTCGCCCCATTGTTCAAATAAAAACGGCATTGTCTGGAAGGCCATTCCAAAACCTGCGTTTTCCAATACCCAATCCAAACCTAAAAATCCAGCCGCAATGGGAATCACTATGGCACTTCCCAACAAGACTTCCACAAATTCGTTGGTGAATCCTGCAGTGACCGAATTCAGGGCGATGTCTTCGTTTTCTTTCAGATAGGAGGCATAGCATTGAATAGATCCCATCCCCACAGACAGCGTGAAGAAAATCTGTCCGGCTGCTGCCAACCAGACTTTTGGATCTGCCAAAGAAGTAAATTGGGGAGTCCAAAGAAAATTGATTCCATCCCAAGCGTTCGCCAAGGGAAATTCATCCGTGGCGTAATCAGAGCCCATCGTCCATGCCCGAATCGCCAAAACGATCCCAAACAAGATCAAAAGGGGCATCCCGATTTTGGCTACTTTTTCAATCCCTCCTAAGCCTGTCGAAAGAATATAAATATTGAGTCCCAATACCAAGACATACACGAGTAATGCGAAATAGGGAATCCCAAAATCAGATCCTGAAAAGGAAACATAGTCCGTAAAAAACTGACTGACGGCATCTTTGCCTAATCCTGAAAAAGTACCGATCAGACTGTGGACCACATAGATCAGCGTCCAGGATTCGATGTAAGTATAATATGCCACCACGGCGATATTGGTGAAAATTCCAAACACCCCTATGTATTTCCATATGGGTTTGGAACTCATGGAATCCAATATATAGGGAGTACTGTGATTGCCGGACTTTCCTCCAAATCTCCCAATACTCCATTCAGTAAACAGCAAAGGAATACCCATCAGCAGAAAACAAATCAGATAGGGAAGGATAAATGCGCCACCGCCATTTTGAACGGCTTGCACCGGAAATCGAAGGAAATTACCCAAACCTACTGCATTTCCAGCCATGGCCAGGATCAATCCCGTTCGGGATCCCCAGCCTTCTTTTTTTTCTGCCATAGAAGAAAGAAAATCAGGTGGCCAAAGCAGCCACCATGATCATTTAGTTAAGATGTTTTTTCAGAAGTTCAGCCCATTTGTCGGCGATCAGGGTTTCACCCATCAGATCAGAATACTTTTCACCGTCATAAAGCTCTAGAGTCACCGGACTGGTTTTTGAGTCTTTTGGGGTAAGCTCTAAGCTTACCTTATCCAAGACAGATTTGGTATTGGATCCAGATTGAAACTCCAGATTCTTTTTGGTCACATAGACTTTCTTGAAATCCTGGAGCCTATACGGGGTAGGAGCCTTTTCCTCAGTGGATTGGAAATAGTATAAAATCCCCTTTTGGGAATCCAGGCCAAGAGCATACTCATATCTCCAAGACTCTTTAGTGTCGATGGATGAATTCAGTTTGGAGGCCGATTCGCTGAGTTGTTGGAATATCCGGGATTCCTTTTGACTATTTTTTCGGGAATGGTAAATGAAAGGAACGGTAAACGCACCGAAGAGGACAAAGGAAAATACCAATGTCACAGGTTCTATATCGAACATGATTGTGTTTGTTTTAGATGAATGAAGAATAGTGTTTGGCCTTTTCAGACCTTAGAAAAAATCATTCACCTACCAGCTATAGAAATACTGGATAAAAAGACTCTTGACATCAAAAAGAGCCTTTGATTTTTGAAAAAAAGAAGAGGAGAAGTGTGTTTGGAAAACCCGGATAAAATCCGGAATCCATTCCGAATTTAACTTGGCTAGAAGCCGAACATCAATTTCAAACGGGGGAGTCTTAACGGTTTCTGAAGCAGTCCTAAGGTAGGGTTGAAAATCATGGGATTCTCCGATTACCGTTTGCTGGTGATGCTCCTGAACTGAAAAGTTTTTGGCCTGGGAAAATGAAAATTGGGAAGACAGGCCGATCAGCCAGCAAAATCCCAAAAGGAAAGCAATTCCCAGTTTTTTCATTTTTCAATACTCAAATCCACCTCAAAGGTAAATCAAAAGAATCCGGATTTTTTCAATGTTTGGAACTTATTTTTTCAGCTTGATGATTTTTAACTCTTTTAGGCCAAAACCTACCTCCAGCGTTTTGAATGGTGAAGTAGGAAATAAAAGAGAAGTCATCACAATCTCTCCATCGTTCACGAAAAGTTCGATAGACGAAGCGTCCATAAAAATTCGGATGGATTCTGCCTTCCAACTCATCGGAGCAGCATGTGTGGATGCGAAATCAGGATGGAAATTGGATTTTCCGGCTTTGGAGCGATCTATAGAAACCAAGCCCATTTCCCGGATGACTGTTACTTGTTCCCCCAGTTCGTTGCTGAATGTCAGGGAAAAATCATTTTCCACCTCGGCGGACATCTCAAAAGCGACCCCGGAAAGAGGGGTAGATTGAGTGGAAATTTCAAAAACTTCGGCCTCTAAATCACGGTATTTCTTCGCAGGAGATGACTTGACTAAGAGCGTGCCATCAATGGAAAACAGGGACAATTCTCTGGGAATCGTCATGGCGGACCTCCAGCCTTCAGTCGGAACTACCTGGCCATAAAGCCAGTTGCTCATCCACCCGATGAATAGATTTCTGTTTTGGGATGCCGGAAGATTGGACCAGGTCACCCCGGCATAATTGTCCGGGCCATAATCCAGCCAGCGGATCATCGTATCATCCGGAGTGAATTGTCCATCCTTAAACTCACCGATGAAGTATTGGGTCGCTGATCCTTTTTGAGGACCGCCGGGGTTGATGCTGACCAGAAGTACCCATTTAGTCTTTCCGTCAGGAGTCTTCATAGGAATCAAGTCCGGACATTCCCACACGCCTCCATGGGCTCCAATTCCCTTTCCGAATTCTCCGGCCAATTTCCAATCGATGAGGTTTTCGGATTGATAAAACTGAACCTGATCTAATGCGGCAAGGGTCATGATCCAGATTTCTTTTCCCTGTGAGTTTGACATCTTCCTGACTTTGGGATCTCTGAAGTCTTTAATCCCTTGATTGGGTAGTACGGGGTTGCCTTGGTATTTCTCCCAGGTTTTTCCTTTGTCTAAGGAATAGGCAATTCCTTGGGTTTGGTAATCAAGTTTTCCTGATCTTTCCCCGTCCATGTGGTGGTAGGTGAAAAGTGCGACCATAGGTGGATTGTCTTGCGTACCCAAGCCGGAACTGTTTTGGGAATCATAGACTGCACTGCCTGAAAAAATATAGCCTAAACTGTCCGGATAGATCGCAATGGGCAATTCTTGCCAGTTCACTAAATCGGTGGACTTTGCGTGTCCCCAGTGCATCGGCCCCCATACTGTGCTATCAGGATAATATTGGTAAAAAAGGTGGTACTCTCCATCGATATATATCATCCCATTGGGATCGTTCATCCAGCCTTGGTTAGGACTGAAGTGGATTTCTGGACGGTATTGTTCCAAATTGTTTTCCTGAAAAACAATTTCCTGGGGTTTTTCACAGGAACTGGTAAATGCGAGCAATGCCGGCAAAACCATCACTTGGGAAAGATTAATTTTCATGCTGCATTAGGTTAAGTAAATCCCCTGAATTCGACTCTTTGGATATTTTTTTGGCAATTTGGAGGGCAACTTTTTTGTATTCAGGATTAGCCCAAAAGTCAATCAGCAAACTTTCAAATTTCCTGAGATCAAAATTATGGATACTGATTCCTTTTGGTCCTATGCCTTTGTTAAAAATTAATTTATTCCAAAAATACTGATCCATGATATGGGGAATAATCAATTGAACATTCCCAGCTCTTGCGCCTTGATGAGTTGTTCCGGAACCTCCGTGATGAATCATTCCATAGAGCTTGGGCAAAATCCAATCGTAAGGGATTTGATTCACGAAATAGATTCTCTCTGAGGTATTCTCTACCTTCTCCAATCCTCCCCAAGACAAATTGACGATCGCAGGAATCTCATGTTTTTCCAAAAGATCTATAATCTCCTGGGAGATTTTACCGGGCTTGGGATTAGTCATGGAGCCGAATGTGAGCAAAATAGCCTTGGGGTATTTGGCTAGCCAGTCCAGCAAGCTTGGGTCTGGCTGGTAGTTTTTGCCTTGGTTTCGGAAAAAATATCCAGTCACCTGAGCAGATTTTGGCCAATAGTCTGGCTTCGGAAATAGGGTGGGGGAGATCTGGTAAAGAGTTTGAAGCTGGGTCAATTCAAATTTCCGCAATTTTGAAATTGAGAAGTCCAGCTCTGGAAAATCCCGGAAATGCATTTTTAAAAACCTATTAAAGGTCTTGTATCGAAACCAATTGACGAATCCATAACTTGGAACATTCCATTGCTTAGGAAAGGAATCCCATTTTGAAAGTCCAAGATGGGGGAAATCCCGATGTGGGTGGAGCACACAGGGAATGGGACATAGCAGAAAATATTTTTCAGGAAAAGCCATCGAAGCCAGACTACAATACATGGCTTTGGGGTGAAAGAACACCCGATCCGGATCAAGCTCCTCAATCGCATTTTTTTGCTGAAGAATAAGCTTGGATTGCATGGAAAAAGAGGTTTTGACCAAGCTGAAAAAGTTTTTGGCTTTGGATATTAAATTTCCTCCTCCTCCCATGACAGATTTCCCAACCGAAGAATCCAGCATTTCCAGAAATCTTTTATCCAAGCCCCTGAATTCAACGTTCAGCCTTTCTACCAATTCCCGGAATTGCTCGGGAAAAAGGCAGATTACTTCATGACCCAAGCCTTTTAGCTTTTCACCCTGTGCGAGAAAGGGTTCGATATCCCCTCGAGTACCAATGGAAATGAGTAGTATTTTCATGAATGGTTTTTTAAATCTACTCAGTATAATAGTTTTGCACAGGTTTTAATCCTCAATTTTATTTTCATGAAAGGAATCATTTTGGCCGGCGGTTCCGGCACCAGACTTTATCCCTTGACCATTTCGGTAAGTAAACAACTGATGCCGGTATACGACAAGCCGATGATTTATTATCCCTTGTCTGTTTTGATGATGGCTGGTATCCGTGAAATTCTCATCATTACCACCCCGGATGACTCAGCTTCCTTTCAAAAACTCCTTGGAGACGGATCACAGGTAGGTTGCCGATTTGAATACGCAGTTCAACCCAGCCCGGATGGTTTGGCCCAGGCATTTATTATCGGGGAGGAGTTTATTGGTCAGGATAAGGTAGCTCTGGTCTTAGGAGATAATATTTTTTATGGGTCTGGCTTGCATAAAACCTTGCAGGAAAACACCGATCCTGATGGCGGGGTAGTGTTTGCCTATCATGTCAATGATCCTGAACGCTACGGAGTGGTGGAGTTTGATGAGAGCCAAAAAGCAATATCCATAGAAGAAAAGCCAACTAAACCCAAGTCAAACTATGCAGTACCTGGCTTGTATTTTTACGACAATGACGTGGTAGAAATTGCGAAAAATATCAAGCCAAGCCCTAGAGGTGAGCTGGAAATCACGGATGTCAACAATGAATATTTGAAAATGGGCAAACTTCAAGTCGCTATTTTGAATAGAGGAACGGCTTGGTTGGATACCGGAACTCACCAATCCCTGTTGCAGGCCGCCCAATTTGTAGAAGTCATCGAGGAGCGTCAGGGATTGAAAATCGGATGTATCGAGGAAATCGCTTACAGAAATGGATTTATCGATAAGGAAGAGTTACTCAAGGCGGCTGATAAGCTCGGAAAAAGTGGGTATGGTACTTACTTGAAAAGATTGGTGAAATAAATCTTAAATTGAAGGTTCCTAACACTTTCACAGATTGAAAATCAGACCTTTCACTATTCCGGCAGGACTTGATCAAAAATTTATCCCGGCAGCCGAAAAACTCAATAGGTTAATTGCTGCCGCCAATCAGCATGATTTACCTCAGGGACTAGTCCAAGCCTTTAACCAAAAATTGACGAATCTAGAACAGAAACTTCCAAATCCGGAAACCAAAGTCAGTTCCATATCAAAATTGACGGCGGAATTGATAGATTCTCTTAGAGCTGATGCTAAGCTCTTTACCAAAAATCACTTCCTTAATTTTTGGATGAGCCTTGGGATGGCAGTTTTTGGGATTCCTTTTGGAGTGGCTTTTTCTGCGGTTTTAAAAAACTTTGCCTTTGTCGGAATTGGACTTCCCATCGGCTTTTCAATCGGGATTGGGATAGGTACTGCCAAAGACAATCAGGTCAAAAAGGAAGGAAGGCAGCTGGATTTTTAGATGATTTTTTTTCGCTTAAACCAAATGAATATCACCAGTGAAATGATGATCATCACCACCAGTGTAATAGGGTACCCCAACGGATGCTGGAGCTCTGGCATAAAGGAAAAATTCATGCCGTAAACTCCGACAATAAAGGTCAAGGGCAAGAAGAAGGCGGAAAAAATCGTCAACAGCTTCATCACATCGTTCGTCTTTTGAGAAGTTGAGGACATGTAGATATTCAAAATTGAATTGGAGTCTTCCAAAAATTCGTCAAACTGATGAATCAAATTAGATAAGGTTTCCTTTTCATCCTGAAGCTTGGTCAGGTTTTTTGAATCCACCTGAATCTGGTTTAAAACCGTCTGAGTCTGCATCAAAAGTTTCTTGCAAACTCGGGCTTTGGCCTTGTTGTAATACAAATCATGGATGGAAAACTTGTTGATCTGACCCAAAAAGACATCTTTTTCAAATTCATCCATTTTCTCCGAAAGCCATTCAGCAGGAGCCTCGTAGGTGCTGAGCATTTTTTCCACAATTTTCACCATCAGAGACTCTGGATCCGGCATGTCCTCGTTGATTTCTTCCAAAAACTTAAACCCTTTTTGGTGGATGGTGATAAGGATTGAGTCATTGTAAAAAAAGCCGATTTTATTAGTCAGATCAGAGACGGTCGAAAAAATATGGTCCGGGCCCGTAGAATAGGCCCTGAGAATAATAAAATTCAGATCAGGTAACTTTTCAATTTTTGGTAAGTGACCGACTTGAAGGGTATCTTCCAAGACGTGATAGTTGATCCCGTAGGGCTTGATGAGTTTGGTAAGTTCCTGCTTTTTTGGGTTTTTGAAATCTACCCATTTAAAAGTATTGTACTTTTTAACTACCATAGAATCTGAAGGCTAAAAGGGTTCTTGTTTGGAGAAAAATCAAAGATTTAGATCCACCCGGCTTAATCAGCAGGAAGGACCATCCAATTTCTAAAATAAGGTTTTCAATGCATTTATAGAACCTGTTCCAAACTCGTTCTGAGAATTTCGCCCATGTTTCTGCATTTCATAAACTTCTCTGCCCGGTAATGTTTAGCTAATTCCTTTTTAAGCGAATCCACATTATCCATAGGGGCAATTTTATCCCGCTCCATCGTATGAAGAATATCTTCGATTTCTTTATGGGAGGATTTTAATCGGGTAGCAATCAAGGCCCGCTCCTCGCGTTGGTACTGCCGCATGGATTCCGGGGTGATGTACTCCATTCCCAAGTTGATCAGTGCATTGTTTTCTTTGAAATACTGGGGAAGATAGATGGACTTTTTCCCCTCGTAGGATTGCTGGTCGAAATCTATGGATCGAATTCTATAATGCGTTTCTTCAAAATCCGGCGTCACATCTACCACAAAATTCGACGAATGCATGTCACCCAGTAGTCTAACGAAACAGCGTTCGTTAAACTTCACAAATTCCTTGGCCAGTCGGATAGGGTTAAGGTTGGGATCGGATTTGAATTGCCTCATAAACTTATCACCAGGAATTCCAGCGATATGCTCCTCAATCAGGGTGTTTTGGTGGACCAAATAACTGATTCGATTGGGAGAAAGCAGATCCTCCAATTCAAGCCCATACACTCTTGATGCATCTGCGTTTTTGATATAGAAATAGTCAAAATTATCGTTGATCCGGTTGACAATTCGAACCCGGAATGGTTGAGTATTTCCATAAATGCAGAGGTCAATCCGATCTACATACAGGTGATCCATGACGGACATGTCACCACCGGCCTTGAGCAAGGCGTAGATTTTTTTGACATTTCCATGGATCTCTTCCCGGTCACTTTGGTCGTAAAAGACCGTTTCCCAGAGGGTATCCTGCTCCTTGGAATCAAATAGTGCAATGGAATTGCTGTACCGCAACAATTCATGGTAATGAATAGGAATATCTACTTCCCTGCCATACTTGATCAGGTATTTTCTCAATCCCGATGAGATGGGATAAATGAGTTTTTTTTTGCTGATCAAGGCCATTGGCTTAGAGTTTTACGTGTTGACTCTTTTTCAAATTTCTGTCGAAAATAAAAGGACCAAAAGGCAAAATGGAGGCAATCAGGGCAAAAAACGTTCTGCTAAAATCCCATTTAAGTTTGCTGGCTGTAGGAAATACGATGTAGATGTATAGGATAAAAAGAATTCCATGGGCCCACCCTACGATTTTCACGGCCAAAGGAAGGTCAAATACATATTTCAATGGCATAGCAATGAAGAGCAGAACCAAGAAGGATATGCCTTCGATCAGACTGATCCATTTAAATCTTTTTGCCCATTTGGTTTGTTCAGCGTTCATCAATGATCAGCTTTTAAGTTTGAATAATTTTTGTAGGGCAACCCAAAGTTTCTTTTTTAAACTCTGGTCCTCTGAAATTACCGGTAAGGAATCAGCAAATAGATATTCGGTCTCATCTTCCGAATACACTTCATAGGCAGGAGCGGGGATAGAATTGATCAAATGTTTGACCCTTCCAAACTTCAGCACCGTATGAGCATTTAACGCATTGAAATCCTCCATGCTTCGGTTTTCAAGATCTTCGGCTTTGACCAATCCCACCTCAGACATAGAATGGCCACAGGCGTTTACCATTTTGACCAGCATGTCCATGACTTCCGGATGGAGCTCTGATTCTTCATGGACAATCAATATTCCTTTACTGAAATTTCCCTTGACGGGTATAGGTGGGAGCTGAATTTCTTCCGGAATTTCATCAAGAGTAGGGGGATGGGTAAGTTTGGAACTTACCTTACTGGCTTCCGATCGATATAGATTTTTTTCCTCAGTCCATAAATAAATCTCCTCTTGGATAAAGGAGGCCAATTCATTTAGATTATCCATGTTCATGCGGGGAAATTGCCTAAAAAACATTGTTTGGCCAAGTTTGATCTGGATTTAAAAAGAGAAAAGGAAGGGATTGCCTTCCTTTTGCATTTTTTATTTAATAGGATCAAGGTTGAAAATGGATTTTAATTCCAGCGCATCTTCCGGCTTCATCCTTTTGGCCAAGACCAATCTCAATTGACGCCTTCTTAAAGCTCCGTCAAAGAGCTCAATTTCCTCTTCTGTCTGAGGCACCAGCTCCGGAATTTCAATGGGTCGTCCATTTTGATCTACGGCCACAAAAGTGAAAAATGCACGGTGGGTAGTCAGTTTTTTATTGGCTGGGATATCTTCGGCAGTCACCTCGATATAGACCTCCATGGAAGAATTGAAAGCCCGAGTCACTTGAGCTTTTAGCGTTACCACATTGCCCAAGTTGATCGGCTGCTTGAAAGAAATGCTATCCGCAGAAGCAGTGACCACGATTCTGTTGGAATGTTTTTGCGCTGCAATGGCAGCTACAATATCCATCCAGTGCATCAAACGACCCCCCATGAGGTTATTCAACGTATTCGTATCGTTAGGCAAAACCATCTCGGTCATGATGGTCACCGATTCCTTCGCAAATTTCTTCTTCGCCATAAACAAGTATTTAAGCAAAAATAAGAATAATATTTTGTCTGGCTAATTCTCGAATCATTTATCGGAATAAAATTCTAAACCTTGTCTTTTGATTTCTCACCAAAATCCAAAATCCGAAATCCCAAAACCATCATCTCCATCCATCTTTTCCCAAAAGCGGCACAAAAGCAAATCCCTCAAACTCTTCCCGCTGAATCTCCTTGGATGACTTTTTGGTGATCTTCACCATAGTTTGTCGTTTCCGATCTCCCACCGGAATCACTAAAACCCCTCCAACCTTCAATTGTTGGATAAGAGCCTCTGGGACCACTGGAGCACCGGCAGTTACGATGATTTTGTCAAAAGGGGCATGCTGAGGAAGACCTCCCGTACCATCACCGTAAAACAGATTCATTTCTATACCGAGCCTGGCAAGAAACTTTTGGGTTTTTTCAAAGAGTTTCTTCTGGTATTCTATGGTATAGACTTCAGCTCCCAAAAGATGAAGAATGCTGGCTTGATACCCAGATCCTGTACCGATTTCCAAAACCTTATCTCCGGGTTTAATGTCCAACAGCTCAGTTTGAAACGCTACCGTATAAGGCTGAGAAATGGTCTGGCCTTCTCCGATCGGGAATGCCTTGTCTTCATAGGCATGGGAGATCAGCGCAGAGTCAAAAAAGAAATGCCGGGGTAGGGTATTAATCGCTTCCAATACACGCTCACTTTTGATGCCTTTTGATTTGATTTCCTGGACTAATGCACGCCTTTTTCCTTTGTGTAGGTAGGTATCTTCAAGTTTGAGCATCTGGGTTAGGTGGGTTTGACTGTCGAAGATAAAGCAATAATTCACTTACTTTGAAACCAAAATCAGCAAATTTTGCTTAAGTCCTGAAAGATTGAAATTTAAAGTTTCCCCTATGTTTACCGGCATTATCGAAACCTTTGGTACCCTCAAGGAAATTACCCAAGATGGTACTAATTATCATTTTGATTTGAAATCCAGCTTGGCAAATGAGTTGAAAATTGACCAATCTTTGGCTCATGACGGGGTTTGTCTGACTGTAGTCAGCACTTCTCCCGATTCTTATCGGGTGACCGCCATCGATGAAACACTCCAAAAGACAAACCTTGCCGATTGGAAGGTAGGGAAGAAAGTCAATCTGGAAAGGTGCATGCCAGCCAATGGACGATTTGACGGACATATCGTCCAGGGACACGTGGATCAAATCGGCATAGTCAAAAATATTTCCGACCAAAATGGCTCCTGGTTATTTGACTTCGGATTTGACGATAGCACCGGGAATGTGACCGTAGAGAAAGGCTCAATCACGATCAATGGCACCAGCTTGACTTGTTTCAACAGTGGCCCGGGAAGATTCTCCGTGGCGATTATTCCCTATACTTATGAGCATACCAATTTTCATCAACTCCAAATCGGAGATAAGGTAAATCTGGAATTTGACATTGTCGGAAAATACATTGCCAGAATGATCAAAGGCTACTCCTAAAAGTAGCCTTTGCTTTTAAAATCACTTTTCCGGTAGAAAAGATTTTAGAATCCGACCGCTTTATCGTCCCCTCTTCGATCCGCTCCACCTTCCAATCTTCCATCCGGAAGGACTAGGATGGCATCCACTTTCCCGATTACAGGGCTGTTTCCTTCGTTGATTAAATACCCTCGGCTTTTTAAAGTATTGATCAGCGTAGAATCAAAAGAATCGGGCTCAAAGTTGACCAAATCCGGAAGCCATTGGTGGTGAAATCTGGGAGCATTTACCGCATCCTGCATTCCCATGTCGAATTCTACCACATTAAGTATGGTCTGAAGCACGGAGGTGATGATGGTGGATCCTCCCGGTGTCCCGACGACCATAAAGAGTTTGCCGTCTTTTTCTACGATGGTGGGTGTCATCGAGCTTAGCATCCTTTTCCCAGGAGCAATGCTGTTGGCTTCAGCTCCTATCAATCCAAACATGTTGGGCACTCCAGGCTTGGCACTGAAGTCGTCCATTTCATTGTTCATGAAAAAGCCCAATTCATCCACGTAAAGTTTAGAACCATATCCGCCATTTAAGGTCGTGGTCACGGAAACTGCATTCCCTTCCGAATCTACGATGGAGTAATGGGTAGTTTCCATACTTTCTGCGAATTCTATTTTTCCTTCAGCAATTTCAGAGGAAAGAGTAGCCTTATCTATGGAAAATGATTCCATTCTGGACTTTAAGTAGTTCTTATCAAGTAATTGATCTACAGGGATTTTTACAAAATCAGGATCTCCTAAATAAAAATTTCTGTCGGCATAGGCCCTTCTTTCGGCCTCCACCAACACCTGAATATATTCCGGAGAATGATGACCATATTCTTTCAAATCATAAGGTTCAATCATTTTCATGATTTGAGCTAGAGTCATTCCGCCCGAACTTGGAGGTGCCATGGAGATTACTTTGAAATCCCTGTAAAAAAATACTACCGGATCCCTCCATGCTGCCTGATAGGCTGCTAAATCTTCTTCGGTGATAATTCCTCCTTTTTCCTGCATATGTTTGGCAAGGATCCTGGCTGTTTCTCCTTTGTAGAATTCATTCCGTCCATTTTTGGCAATCCTTTCTAAAGTTGCTGCCAAAACTGGAATTTTGAGGGTATCTCCGGCTTGGATTTCCTGGTTAAAAAAAGTCTCAGGTCCATTCACTTCGGTAACGGTAGGTCTTAACCTTTGGAAGCGCTGTGCCTGATTTTC
>JAJLJS010000089.1:0-3263 GCA_033844545.1 Cyclobacteriaceae bacterium
AGGAAAATCCCCGGATGCTGAGCCATGGGAACAAAAATGTGTGCATTCCTCCGAACGGGAAAAAAGAGCCGCCGACGCAGAGCGTGCTTCCATCAAATACAAGCAGGTGGAATACATGTCCTTGGCAGAAGCCAAAGATTATGATGGCATTGTCAGTGGAGTTACGGAATGGGGAGTATTTGTGGAAATCACCGAAACCAAGTGTGAAGGCATGATCCGAGTCCAGGATATGGATGACGATTACTATGAATTTGATGAAAGAAACATGCGTCTGATTGGGACGAGAAGTAAAAAAATGATCACTTTGGGTGACAAAGTGGTCGTCCGGGTAGTTAATACCGATATCGACCGACGAACCATCGATTTGGAATTTGCAGAAAATGACAGAAAAAAGTCTCGCCCACGCGCTTTTAACTAAGCTAGAAAATCATCTCACCCAGTACTCCTTTGGAGATTCCCCAAAAGAACTTTACGAACCGATCACCTACATCCTAAGCCTGGGAGGAAAGCGGATCCGTCCGCTACTCTCCTTGTTGGCCTATGGGATTTATGGGAAAAATCCAGAGGAAATTCTTAGCCAGGCTGCCGCGGTAGAGGTTTTTCATAACTTCACCCTGATGCATGACGACATTATGGACAATGCTCCATTGCGGAGAGGAAAGGCCACCGTCCATGAAAAGTGGAATGCCAATATCGGGATTCTGTCCGGCGATGTCATGTTGGTCCGGGCTTATGATCTATTATTGCCGACTGAACCCCATTTGCTGCCGGAAGTTATACGCCTCTTCAATAAAACAGCGGCAGAAGTCTGCGAAGGGCAGCAATTGGATATGAACTTCGAAACCTATGTAACGGTATCTGAAGAAGAATATCTCAATATGATCCGGCTCAAAACAGCCGTATTGCTGGGTTTCGCCTTGCAACTGGGAGCAATTTTAGCAGGTGCTGAGAAAGAAGACTCTCAAAAACTCTATGATTTTGGGGTGAATATCGGTGTGGGATTTCAGCTGAAAGACGACTTGCTTGATGTCTATGCAGACAAAGCGAAATTCGGAAAGCAGGTTGGTGGAGATATCATTTCCAATAAAAAAACCTTCCTCTTGCTCAAAGCTCTGGAACTGGCAAAAGGAACAGATGCCGAAGAACTGAAGCATTGGCTTTCGCTTCAGGAGTTTGACAAGAATGAAAAAGTAAATGCGGTGCGAGGCATTTATGATAAACTGGGAATCCGAACTTTGACAGAAGAAAAGATGAAATCCTATTTTGACACAGGTTTTCAGCAGTTGGAAGCAATCCACTTTGTAAACTCAGACTATTTCGAGGCCCTAAACTCCATCACTCAGGACTTGATTCACCGGGAAAAATAAACCATGGAATTGACTTTGACGACCTTGATCATCGGGATCACGGCGATTACCAGCATCCTCGGGTTTAGCAAGCCCGAGCTTCTCGACCGATGGATGTTTACCCCCTACCGGATCAAAAACCGAAACCAATGGGATCGCTTTATCCTCTCGGGCTTTATTCACAAAGACTACATCCACCTGCTGTTCAACATGTTTACCTTCTACTTCTTTGGAGGAGTGGTGGAAATGTTTTTAAGGTATCAATTTGGGCAAGGCTTGGGCGGATTCGTTTTTGTGGCCTTTTATCTGTTGGGGATTATCATTTCAGATATCCCCACTTATCTCAAACACAAGGACAACAGCTACTATCGGGCTTTGGGAGCATCCGGAGGTACTGCGGCCACGGTATTTGCAAGTATCATCATCATGCCACTGGCGGATATCTGTCTCTTTGGGATTCTTTGTCTTCCCGGCTTTATCCTTGGAGGCTTGTTTTTGATCTATTCCTATGTCAAAGGCAAGCAGGACAGTGACGGCATCAACCACGACGCACACTTGTATGGAGCCATTTTCGGGATTGCGTTTATTTTAATTCTTTCTCCTTCGAGTGCTGGGATGTTTATAGAGCAGATTAAGGGGTTTAGATTGTTTTAGGAAAAATACCTAGCAGGTCCGATCTACCCTATTTTTATGATTTCCCTAATTATTTGTTTCAGTTGATTTGTTTCTTTTTCGACCTATCCTAGTTTTTACTTGATAGGATCGAATGACAGTCCTAAAAACTAGCCTTCGCTGGTTTAAGCTGTTGAAATCAACATAAAAGCCGAATATTTGGATTCTATTCTAAAAATTAGGCCTAATTCTTCGATTATAATCGAAATTTTTAGCATTTTGGATTTCAAATGGAAAGTAATGATCAAACGCAAACTATCAGAAAAGCTAATCCAAAGCTGTTTCAAAGGTAAGGTAATCATCCTTTTGGGAGCTCGGCAGGTCGGCAAAACCACCCTCTTGAAGGAATTGGTAAAAGTGATCAATTCACCTTTTATCTGGTTCAATGCAGATGAAGCTGATATTTTGGAAGCTTTTACTTCTGCGGTTACGAGCACCCAATTAATCCACCTGATCGGCACAGATTCAAGATTGGTAATAATTGATGAAGCCCAGCAAATTCCTGACATCGGGAAAAAACTAAAGCTAATATATGATAATCGACCTGACATTCAGTTGATTGTCACCGGATCTTCGGCCTTTGATCTTCTTGATCAAACTTCAGAGCCGCTAACTGGTAGAAAGAGAACTTTCCATCTTTTTCCAATAAGTTATTTAGAAACAGAAAATCACACTTCTCCATTGGAAGCCAAACGCTTACTGGATACTCGTCTTACGTTTGGATTTTATCCTGATGTGGTCAATAACCCGGGGAAGGAAAAAGAACTATTGATCGAAATAGCCCAAAGCTATCTCTATAAAGATGTGTTGCGAATGGATGGAATTCGTAAATCCAGCCATTTGGACAAACTTTTGAAAGCATTGGCTTTCCAGGTGGGAAGTGAAGTTAGCTATCATGAATTGGCACAAACCGTAGGCAATATCGATTCAGCTACGGTGGAAAAGTATCTCGATTTACTGGAAAAGGCATTTGTCATTTTTAAACTTCCAGCTTTCAGTCGAAACTTGAGAAATGAAATCAAAAAAGGGAAAAAGTATTACTTCTATGACAACGGCATCAGGAATGTATTGATCAATAATTTCACCATTCCCGAGATGAGATTTGACAAGGGGGCGCTATGGGAAAACTTCCTGGTATCAGAGCGACTGAAAGCTAACTCCCATGCCGGGAGATTTGTCAACAGCTACTTTTGGAGAACCCACGATCAGGCTGAGATCGATTATATCGAAGAATATGATGGGGTG
>JAJLJS010000090.1:0-10310 GCA_033844545.1 Cyclobacteriaceae bacterium
TTTAGCCCAAAATCAGGGTTAAACTATAAATAAGAACAATGGCTGTAACCCCGGCAATGATGGTTCCCAAGCTGTGAGACAAATTCCCTTGCTTTGTGGTCATTCCTGATAATTGCGTTACAACCCAAAAACCGCTGTCATTGGCGTGAGAAATTGCCAAGGCTCCAGCCCCAATGGCCACGGTGGTAAAAACCTTCATGGTTTCTGAATCCAATCCCAATGGGCCGAGAATTGGAGCAATGATAGAGGCGGTGGTAATCATGGCCACAGTCGTAGATCCTTGGGCTGTTTTCAACGCAAAAGCAATTAGAAAGGGTAGGAAAATCCCCCAGTTGGCATCGCTCATGCTGGAAGTGACCAAATCACCGACTCCGGAATTTTGGAGCATTTTTCCGAAAACAGCTCCTGCCCCTGTAATTAGAATTACTGGCGCAGCAAGTAAAATAGCTTCCCCAATCCAACCAGAGGAGGATAAGAGTTTGCGGTCAAATTTTTTCGGAAGGGTAAAGGAAAGTAGGGCTCCAATCAATAAAGCGATTACTGGAGTACCGATGAATTGAATTGCCCGAACCAACTCACTGTCTCCAAAAGGCTGGGTGGGATAGTTGGCGATTGAAGCAAGGATAATTAAAATCAGAGGAACCAACACAGGTAGTAAGGCGGAAAAAAACTTGGGTCTTTGTTTTTTGGCCAAGGCATCCTCTTCAACAATCGGCTGTGGTCTGAGTGGGATTTTGGATACCCATTTTTGGACAAAAAACATCAGTGGGATCAAAGTAATCAGGGAAACTAAGCCTCCATAGAAAATCACTCTACCTAAATCAGCTCCCAAAATGCCTGCCGTGGCAATTGGTCCAGGGGTTGGTGGAACCAAAGAATGGCTTGCCATGGCCCCTAAGGATACAGCAATGATGGTGGAGGCATAGGAGAGGTTGCTTTTGGAAGAAAGAGACTTGGCTATCGGATTCATCATGATAATGGTGCTATCTCCAAAAACCGGAATGGAAAGTACCCAACTGCTGAGCATCAGGGAAAGGTTTACGGATTTTTCTCCGACCCATTTCAACACTTTCTCTGCAATGACCATTGCTCCACCGGTTTTTTCCAAGAATGTTCCTAGGATAATCCCCAAAAGAATCAACAGGCCTACACTGCCCATCACTCCTCCAAAGCCTTCCGAGATGGATTTGAGAATCAATTCTGAGGGCATCCGCATCATTAACCCGTAAATAATCGCTCCGATAAAAAGTGCTAAAAATGGATGGATATCAAACTTTATGATGGAAATTAAGATGATAGCCAAAGCTACCAGAATGATTAGGAGTGTCAGCATTTTGGGTTAATTGAGTATTGGGACGGCTACCTGAATTGTATTTCAGAAAGTCAATTAAAAAAGTAAAGAATTTTTGAGGAAATGAAAGCCCTTTGGTGGAAAAATGCGCATAAAAAAGCCCGATAGCTTGGGAGGCTACCGGGCCATTGGCAATTGGTTTAAGTTTATTTTGAATTCTCGATGGCTTGCTCCACATCTTGGATGATGTCGTCCACGTGCTCCAATCCGACAGAAAGCCGGATTAGCCCGTCGGCGATTCCGACTTTGGCTCTTTCTTCAGAGGAAAGTTTGCTATGCGTCGTGGAAGCCGGATGGGTAATAATGCTACGGCTATCTCCAAGATTGGCAGTCACTGAGATCATTTGAAGCTGGTCGATAAAGCGTTGGGCTCTAGCTACGCCTCCCTTGAGCGTCAGGGTGATGATTCCTCCGCCAGCCTTCATTTGCTTCAGGGCAAGATGGTGCTGGGGATGAGATTTCAGAAAGGGGTATTTCACCGCTTCTAAATGAGTGTTTCCTTCAAAATACTGGGCAACTTTGAGCGCACTTTCACAGTGTCGGTCCATTCTTACGGCAAGGGTTTCCATGCTTTTGGATAAAATCCAGGCATTGAATGGAGAGATAGATGGGCCGGTGTGGCGGGTGAAAAACTGGACTTCCTTGATCAGTTCGCTTTTTCCCAAAATCAAACCTCCCAATACCCGTCCTTGTCCATCTATGTATTTGGTTGCGCTATGCGTGACAATATGAGCGCCCCATTTGGCAGGCTGTTGTAGGTACGGAGAGGCAAAACAATTGTCCACGACCAAGATTAGATTGTGAGATTCGGCAAATTTACCGACCCATTCCAAGTCGATGATTTCCAATCCCGGGTTGGACGGAGTTTCGATAAAAAGCATTTTGGTGTTAGGCTGGAGAAGTTTGTCCCAATTTTCATAATCCGAGATGTCTCCGTAGGTAGAGGTAATTCCCCATTTCGGAAATACGCGGGTTAACAATTGGTGGGTAGAACCAAAAAGTGATCGGGATGCCAATACATGGTCTCCCTGCTGAAGAAGAGAGGCAATGCTCCCAAACATGGCGGCCATTCCTGAGGCGGTGGCGATTCCGGCTTCAGTCCCTTCAGCAGCGCAGACTTTTTCTATCAAATCATTGGAATTGGGATTCGCATACCGGGAGTAAATATTTCCGGGGATTTCATCTGCAAACATTGCTCTGGCTTCCTCCGCCGAATCGAAGGTGAAGCTTGAGGTTAGGAAAATAGGGGAAGAGTGTTCCCGTTCATTGGATCGGGATTGGATTCGAATGGAGTCAGTTTCGAAATGGCTCATGGTTTACTGGTTTGAATACAAGTTTGCTCAGGAACTGGAAAGATTTTCCCTGAGACAGAATCCGAACCAGTAAAGTGGGGTAGTGTTGATGTACGCCAATTTATAGTTCCCGCTGAGGGTAGGAATTGGCACCTTTCTCCTTGGCGGGGGATGGTTGCCAGAGGGTCTTCGAGCCTAGTCTCTCGCCTCTTCTTTATAAATCAGTTACCTGAAGTGCTACAAAGAAAAAGGGAGAAATGGGTTTTTCCAAATCTCCCTTCAATCAATCGTTGAATTGTGTCATGGTTTGGGCGATTCCGATGGTACAAAACCCAAATACCATTTCAATAGCCCTGTCCATTTGGATGGGTAGTTCGTCAAATTCCTGTTGAGTAAACCTTCCCAATACATAATCCACTTGCCTTCCCTTGGGAAAATCATCTCCGATCCCCATCCGAAGTCTGGGGTAATCCTGTCCTCCAGTGAGGGCTTCGATGTTTTTCAATCCATTATGGCCGGCCGAGCTGCCTTTTCCCCGCAGTCTCAATTTCCCAAACGGGAGGGCGACATCGTCTACCAAAACCAGAATGTTTTCTTTGGCAATGTTGAGTTCTTTCATCCAATAATTGACTGCCTTGCCACTAAGATTCATGTAGGTGGTTGGCTTGATCAGGTGGAGAGTTCTTCCTTTGTGTTTGATTTCAGTTTTAAATGCCAGTCGGTCACTTTTCCAGATTACCCCTTCTTTGTCAGCCATTCTATCCAGGGTCAAAAAGCCGATGTTATGCCGGGTGAGTTCGTATTCCGGGCCGATATTTCCTAATCCTACAATCAAATACTTCATATTTCAATTAGATCAATGTTTCGAAAATAAAAAATCCCGCCTTCAAAAGGCAGGATTTTCGAATGGTGTAGGAAAGTGGATTACTCAGCCTTCTTGCCTCTAAGTGCTCTTGGGATACCAATAGTCACGATAGATACATTTGGAGAAGTCAGGATTTCATATCCTTCTGGCTGCAATTCACCTACCTTGAAAGACTTACCCAAATCCAGATCGGAAATGTTGGTAATGATGTAATCAGGAAGGTCTTTTGCCAAACCTTTCACTTTCAATTTTCTGGTTTTGAATTCTAGTTTACCCCCTTTGGCAATACCTGGAGAGCTACCTTCGATTTTCACCGGAATTTCGAATTTGATTGGCTTGTCTTCGGTAAACGCCATGAAGTCAGCATGAAGCAATACTTCACTTACTGGATGGAACTGAGCTTCCTTCAATACAGCTTTGATGATGGTTCCTTCGATATTCAACTCAACCAAGTGAACATCCGGAGTGTAAATCAAGTCTCTGAAAAGGATAGCCGGAGAATAGAAATGAATTTGCTCAGGGATACCTGGGCCGTAAACCACGCAGGGAACATTGCCGGAATCTCTGATCTCATTCAAAGCAGCACTGTCGAGATTTGCTCTTTTAAACCCTATAATCTCTAGTGTTTTCATGTGTATATGTATTTAAAATTGGTTCTTTAGATAAATAATGAACTGATCGAAGTATTTCCGGTCACGGCATGGATGGCTTTTCCGAAAAGTTCTGCTACGCTGAGAATTCTGATTTTGGAAGAATGCTGCTTGGCAGCGATAGTGTCTGTAATGACCAATTCTTCCAACATGGAATTTTCAATGTTTTCATAGGCTTTGCCGGATAAAACTCCGTGCGTGACAATCGCTCTTACGGAGTTCGCGCCTTTTTCCATGATAATCTGGGCTGCTTTGCACAGTGTGCCTGCGGTGTCTACCAAATCATCTACCAAAATCACATCCTTTCCTTCCACTTCCCCGATCACCTGCATGGATGCAATCTCGTTGGCTCTTTTTCTGTGCTTGTCACAGACGACCATTTCTACTTCAAAATGCTTGGCGTAAGACCTTGCTCTTGCGACACCTCCTACATCAGGAGCGGCGAAAATCATGTCATTGAGCCGAAGCGTGCTCAAATAGGGTGCAAAAATAGCAGAACCATTCAAATGATCCAATGGAATATCAAAAAATCCCTGAATTTGTCCGGCATGAAGGTCGCAGGTCATGATTCGGTCTGCTCCTGCCGAAGTCAGCATGTTTGCAATTAGCTTTGCCGCAATCGATACCCTGGGTCTGTCTTTTCGGTCTTGTCGAGCATACCCGAAATAAGGAATAACTGCACATACTTTATAAGCACTTGCTCTTTTTGCAGCGTCAATCAATAGGCAGAGCTCCAAAAGGTTGTCACTTGGGGCATTCGTGCTTTGGATGATGAATACCGTGCAGCCCCGGATGGACTCGTCAAAACTTGGTGACATTTCCCCGTCGCTAAACTTGGACATGGTTAAGTCACCTAGCTTTTTTCCATAGCTTTTGGCAATTTTTTCTGCGAGTTTTTGGTTACTGGTACCGGCAAAGATTTTTACTTCAGACATGATTGAACCTGGATTTTGGAAGGAAAAGGATCAGAATTGAATCGAAAACAAAAGTAATGATTTTTAAGGGACAGGCTAGGTGAAATTCAGTTTTCGGAAGTTTCAATTCTGTTTTCCTTTATTTTATTCTGTTTTAAGGCCTTAAAAAATTCTGAAAATCCTTTTCTGGATCCTGCTAAAAGGTAAGGTTGATTTTCCGATCCTGTAATTTTCAAGTATTCCATCACTTTTTACTGACTCAAGCAGGGGAAAGAGGTATTTTAGGGAAATTGAAGTTAAAATTAACCACCACTTACCCTCAATCTACCCCATGAAGAAAAAACTATTCTTTGGGCTGATAGCCTTCCTTTGGGCTATTGTTTCGATTGCCCAATCCATTCCTACACCCAAATCTCATTTCGGTTTTGAAATTGGCGATCCATACATGCTAGCCAATTTCACGGAGACAGAAGCATATTTCAAAAAAATAGCTGAAGCCTCGGATCGGGTCATGTATACCAGCATAGGGAAAACTGAGTTTGGAAAAGACCAGCCCATGTTGATTATCACTTCTCCCAAAAATTTCCCTCAATTAGAGAAGTATAAGGAGATTTCCCAAAAATTAGGAAGAGCCGAAATCACCCAAGAAGAAGCCAAAAAACTTTCTCTTGAAGGGAAGCCTGTTGTTTGGATAGACGGCGGACTTCATGCCAATGAGGTGGTAGGAGCTCAACAATTGATAGAAACTCTTTATCACCTGGCTTCTAGAAACGATGAAGAAACGCTGAAAATCCTGGATGAGGTGATCATTCTTCTGGTACATGTCAATCCCGACGGAATGGAAATCATGTCCAATTGGTACATGAAAGATGCTGACCAGGCTAAGCGAAACAAAAATATTCCTGTGCTCTATCAGAAATATGTGGGTCATGACAACAACCGGGATTTCTACATGAACAATATGAAGGAGTCTACCAACATCTCTCTTCAGCAGTACGTGGAGTGGCTTCCGCAAATTGTTTACAACCACCACCAAAGCGGTCCCTCCGGAACAGTAGTCGCTGGGCCTCCATATCGTGATCCTTTTAACCACGTATTTGATCCTTTGATCATCACCAGCCTGGATGCTGTTGGAGCTGCTATGATCAATAGATTGCATGTTGAGGATAAGCCTGGATATACCCGATTGGACGGATCGGTATTTTCCACTTGGTGGAATGGTGGTTTGAGAACAACCCCCTACTATCACAACATGATCGGGATATTGACAGAAATTGTGGGAGACCCTTCCCCATTTTCCATTCCCTTGGTTCCTGATCGTCTGATCCCCAATAATGGAACACCTTATCCTGTAACTCCCGGTCCTTGGCCCTTCAGAAGATCAATCGAGTATTCCGTTTCTTTGAATTACGCCATCCTCAACCATGCCGTAAGACATGGAGATGAACTGTTGTACAACTTCTATTTGATGGGAAAAAACTCCATTGACCGAGGAAATCAGGATACTTGGACGAGATATCCAAAATATGCACAGGATATTCAGAATGAATTCCAAGCATCCCAAAAGAAAAAAGATGCGGAAGATGATGAAATGTCCGCCTATGGCTTCCGATCAGGGTTGCCTTTGCAGTTTTATGATTCCGTCTACAAAGATCCGAAGAAAAGAGACCCTAGGGGGTATATTATTCCTGCCAATCAGCCTGATTTCTCCACCTCCATTAAGTTTCTTAATGCCTTGATTAAGTCAGGGGTTTCGGTACATCAAGCCACAGCTGATTTTTCAGTAGGAGGCAAGTCTTATCCAAAAGGCTCCTATATCGTGAAGACTGCTCAGGCTTTCCGTCCACACGTTTTGGATATGTTTGAGCCACAGGATCACCCTAATGATTTTCTTTACCCAGGAGGGCCTCCTATCCGTCCGTATGATGCTGCCGGCTGGACTTTGGCATTTCAAATGGGAGTGGAGTTTGACCGCATCATGGAAGGGTTTGATGGTCCTTTTGAAAAAATTGCTTACGGAACATTACTTTCCCCAGCTTCCCAGGGGCTTCCCAATGGAAGCGGCTACTTGTTAGATGCCCGAGTTAACGATTCATTTTTGGTGGTCAATGAATTGTTGAAGGCAAAAGTTAAAGTATATAGAACATCTTCTTCATCCAATGGGCTTCCGGCAGGATCATTTTATGTTCCTTCCTCTGGTAAGAAGGTATTGGAATCTGCAGCCAAAAACTACGGGATAAAAGCAGTGCCAGCTTCCCAACCCTCCGGTACTCAAGAAATCAAACCGTCCAGAATAGCGCTCTATGACTACTATGGAGGATCAATGCCTTCGGGATGGGTCAGATGGATGTTGGAGCAATTTCATTTTGACTTCAATGTGGTGTTTCCGAAAGAAATCGACACAGGAAATTTGGCTTCCAAGTACGATGTGATTTTGTTTATCGGTCCGGGTATTCCGGGATCAGGTGGATATGGTGGAGGAGCTTCTCCAAAACTTGAGGATATTCCAACGGAATATCACCACATGGTGGGACGGTTATCTTTGGATAAGTCGATTCCTCAGTTGAAGTCTTTCCTGGAAAATGGTGGTGAAATCATCACAGTAGGTGCTGCCACTTCTTTGGCTTATCATTTGAACTTGCCCGTTTCCAATGCTTTGGTGGAAATCGTGGACGGCAAAGAAAGATCCCTTCCCGGAGATAAATACTATATTCCCGGCAGTGTGCTTCAGATTCAGGTGGACAATTCCACTCCTGCAAATTATGGAATGGGGCAAACTGCTGATGTTTTATTTAACAACAGTCCTGTCTTCAAACTAGCTCCGGATGCATCCTTGAATGGGGTAAAACCTTTGGCTTGGTTTGGAACCGAGCCCCCTCTGAGAAGTGGATGGGCATGGGGACAGCAATACTTGAAGAATGGAGTAGCTGCGTTTGAGGCCCAGGTTGGAAAAGGTAAGTTTTATGCATACGGGCCGGAAATCACCTTTAGAGGTCAGTCACATGGGACCTTTAAAATGCTTTTTAATGGGCTTTATCAATAAATTCCTTCTACATTAAATTAAAAGGATGGTCTAAGGGCCATCCTTTTTTAGTTTACCTTGCTCCTATTCCAACAGGAAACTGGTTTGGTTCGTAAAAAAAGGAAATCTGAAAGTTTTGAAATTACCTTACTCAAAGAATTATTTGAATTATATCCAAGCTGAATTGACGGTATGGCTATTGCAAATGAAAAAGCCTCCCGGAATATTCAGCAGAGTTGCCCATGGAGTCCAAGGAAAGATTAATTCTTGGATTCCTGAGAAGGTTCACAAGGCAATCACAGTTGCTATTGAAGGTATGGTGAAGGCGGTATTGACCGGTTCTGGATGGATTGTGCCCCGGATGATGGAAAAATTAGAGTTTCAAATCCTGGAAGAAAAAGTTAGAACCCGAATTAAATGGTATAGAAATACAGCCTCGGCAGAAGGTGCCATTACCGGAGCGGGAGGGATTTTATTGGGCTTGGCAGATTTTCCTGCTTTCCTTACCATTAAAATGAAAATGCTTTTTGATATCGCTGCATTGTATGGAATGAATACCAAAGACTATACGGAGAGGCTTTTTCTCCTGTACGTTTTTCAGCTAAGCTTCTCCAGTCAAAAAAGGAGGAATGAATTGGTGGGCTTAATCGAAAATTGGGAAGATTATAAACAAAATTTGCCTAAGGACTTGAATGAGTTCGATTGGAGGACTTTTCAGCTGGATTACCGGGACTACATGGACTTGGCTAAATTGGCCCAGTTGATTCCGATTGTAGGTGCCCCTGTAGGAGCCTGGACCAATTACAAGTTGACCCAACAATTGGGGGATTATGCTATGAATGCCTACAGGTTAAGGCTGTTATCCTTGGAGTTTGACAAGAAGCCTTAAATGAAAAAAGCCCTCTTTTTGGAGGGCTTTGGTTGGTCTACTAGGGCTCGAACCTAGACTCTTCTGAACCAAAATCAGACGTGTCGCCAGTTACACCATCGGTCAGTATTTTGAACTTTCGTTCCCCCTTCTTTCAAAAGGTGTCACAAATGTAGGGGGACTTTCTTTTTTATGCAAATTTGGCTATGAAGTTTTTTTTGCAATCTATCTAATCCCCTAAATTTCAATTGAAAAAAATGTATTTAAGCCATTTTATTCAATAAAAACATGATGGAAATGAAGTGAAGGATAGTTCCTGCAAGGACAAAGATATGCCAGATTGTATGGCCGAATTTCATATTGGGGCGGGTATAAAATATTGTGCCAAAGGTATAGCTAAGGCCGCCGGCAGCGATCAGGCTGAGTATTGTAGGAGATAGGTTTTGTATCAGCGGCTTGATCAAAAATACAGCCATCCATCCCATAGCAAGATATAGTATAAGAGAAGCTTTCTTGAAACGGTGTGTGTAAAATATTTTGAATATGATCCCAAATAAGGTAAGAGACCAAATGATGCCGAAAAATACCCATCCCCAAGTGCCTTTAACGGCGAGCAACAAAAACGGTGTATAAGTCCCTGCAATGAGAAAATAAATACCAATATGATCAAAGGTTCTTAGCCAGGATTTGATTTTTTCTTCCTGAACAGCATGGTACAATGTAGAGAATGTGTACAGCAGTAGAATTGATCCTCCAAAGAGGCTGCAACTGACAATATGAATTGCGGTCCCTTTCAGCACAGAGAAAGTTACCAATAGAGAAATGGCTACGATACTGAACAAAATTCCAAGTCCATGGCTGATGCTATTGGCAAATTCTTCCTGTAAAGTTTGTTTTCTGATCATGTTTTTGGGTCTTTCTTGTTAAATATAGGGCTATTTGAAGAAAATTTTTCCTTTAAATTAGTCAGCGAAATCGATTGAATGTATTAAATACAGCTTTAAGTGTCTGATTATTTTGTATTTATAGAAAATAATTTCGTGCTTTGTCCCAAGATTTTATTGGTAAATATTGCATTCATTCATTTAAACTTTATTCGATTATGTCAACAAAAATTTCTGAAAAGACCATTGTTTCAACTTTGGAGAAAATTGAAAAATTAAACCTTGACGAGAAGCTTCACGCTGACTTGTCCTGGTGCTGGAACAGCTACAAGTATGACGGTAACCCTGTAGGGGTTAAAGAAAAATGTGCCCAGGCATTGGAGCTTTTTAAAGCTAAAAGGGAATCAAACAGTAAGGCAGTAGCCAAAAAGCTGATTGAGGATTTGGAAAAAATTGTTAAGGCT
>JAJLJS010000091.1:0-22113 GCA_033844545.1 Cyclobacteriaceae bacterium
TATCAAGGTGACCAAGGAGGACGATTCTACCACAGAAATTCAGGGTAAAAACATCATCATTGCCACTGGCTCTAAACCTTCTTCTTTGCCCTTTATCAAACTGGACAAGGACCGGGTAATCACTTCTACCGAAGCTTTGAAGCTGAAAGAAATTCCAAAGCATCTGGTGGTCATTGGAGGTGGAGTCATCGGATTGGAGTTAGGTTCGGTGTATGCCCGATTGGGAGCCAAGGTATCCGTGGTGGAATTCATGGATTCCCTTATCCCAACTATGGACCGAACCATGGGTAAAGAGCTTCAAAAATCTCTGAAAAAACTTGGCTTTGAGTTTTACCTGAAGCACAAAGTGACTTCCGTGGAAAACAAAGGCAAGGAAGTTACGGTCAAAGCGGAGGATTCGAAGGGAGAAACCATTGAAGTCAAAGGAGATTATGTCTTGGTCTCTATCGGCCGAAGACCTTATACAGATGGGCTGAATGCCGAAGCTGCCGGAGTGAAAGTTACAGAACGTGGACAAATCGAAGTCAATGATCACCTGCAGACCTCTGTGCCGAATATTTATGCCATTGGAGATGTGGTTAAAGGGGCTATGCTTGCCCACAAAGCTGAGGAAGAGGGTGTCTTTGTAGCAGAGACATTGGCAGGTCAAAAGCCACACATCAACTATAATCTGATCCCTGGGGTAGTATATACCTGGCCTGAAGTGGCTGCGGTTGGTTATACCGAAGAGCAACTGAAGGAAAAAGGAATCAAGTACAAGACTGGGAAATTTCCGTTCATGGCCTCTGGAAGAGCGAGAGCTTCCATGGATACCGACGGATTGGTGAAAGTTTTGGCGGATGCCGAGACCGATGAGATCTTGGGAGTTCACATGATCGGACCCAGAACAGCAGACATGATCGCAGAGGCTGTGGTTGCAATGGAATACCGTGCTTCTGCGGAAGATATCGCCCGAATGTCTCATGCCCATCCGACCTATACAGAAGCTTTCAAAGAGGCTTGTTTGGCGGCCACTGACAATAGGGCCCTTCATATTTAAGCAAGACAAAAAATATATTTACCAAGCCATCCTGATCTTTTGGGATGGCTTTTTCTTTTCTTCAAAATTGGCTTACTTCCCTTATGAAGTTCAAAATAGCCATTTTAGGAGCCGGAAATGTGGCTTGGCATCTTGCCCCTGCTTTGGAAGATGCAGGGCATGAAATCACGGAAGTTTATGCCCGGGATTTGAAAAAAGCCAAGGAAATCACGGAGAGGCTTTATGCTGCCGAACCCACAGATGAGTTGGATTTTTCCGAAAGCAAAGCTGAGATTTTTATTCTCGCTGTGAAGGACTCTGCCATTGCGGAAGTTGCGGATGAGGTGATTCTGCCGGAGGAAAGTATTTTGGTTCATACTTCTGGTGCCATGCCTTTAGATATTTTGGGCTATAGCTCAGCATCTTACATTGGAATCTTATATCCCCTTCAATCTTTTACCAGAGGAAAGAAAATCGAAATGGACGAAGTCCCTTTTTTATTGGAATCTGAGGATCAACAAGTTCTTCAAAAGCTGAAAAAGCTTGCGAAAAGTCTCTCTCCCCTGGTCTATCCGATTCGTTCCAAAGACCGAAAAGCCATTCATGTCGCGGCGGTTTTTGCCAGTAATTTTTCCAATCACATGATCCGGATTGCCGAGGAAGTGATGAGAAGGCAAGGGCTTGATTTTGAAATGCTCAAACCCCTGATTATTGAGACGATTTCAAAGAGTCTCCAAATCGGGGCCAAGCAAGCCCAAACCGGTCCCGCAATCCGTGAGGACTACGAAACTTTGGAAGAGCACCATAGATTTTTAAGTTACAACGAGTCCTTTGCAGAGATTTATCGACTAGTTTCTCAGGATATTTTGGATGGATAGATGATCAATTGCTCCAAGTACCAAACTTTCCGGCCTCGTAGTCTTTGTAAGCTTCATAAATCTGTTGTTGAGTATTCATCACGAATGGTCCTTGAGCCACAACGGGTTCATTAAATGGATTGGCATATCCCAAAATTAAGATGGAGTCTTCTAAGGCCTCTACTTGAATTTGGGATCCCCTATTCTCAAATTCGATTAGATTTCTAAACGGAACCTCTTCACCGTTTACCTTTAGCTCTCCTCTTACGATGTAAAAGAATATATTTTCCAGTTCGGGAATCTCTACCTCAAATTTTCCTCCTTTTTTCAAGTAATAAGTAGCCAGATTCAGGGAAAATTGACCTTCAAAAGCACCTTTCACTTCTGAATTTTTTCCAAAAAGTTGCTGTACTTTTACTTTTCCTCCATCCAGTTCAAAAGTAGGTATCTGCTCTTTTTGAAGTCCCACATAGGCAGGTGGGATCATCTTTTTTTGTGCCGGTAGATTCAGCCAAAGCTGAAGTATTTCCAGGTCTCCTCCCTTTTTTTTGAAATCCGAACTTGAAACTTCCGCATGGATTAGCCCTTTCCCTGCTGTCATGTACTGCACGCCGCCGGGACCGATTACAGATTCATGTCCCGAGGAATCTTTGTGCATAATATCTCCATCTATGATAAATGTGACCGTCTCCATTCCCCTATGAGGATGGGGACCAAAGGGTAAGCCTCTGTTTCCTGCAGGATAGGTTTGAAATCCATGGTGATTCAGAAAAAGAAATGGGTCAATCATCTCCAGACTTCGGGTAGGCATCGGACTGTAAGTGACCAAGTCAGCGATGGGTCGGTATTCCGCTTTATGAATTTTCTTGATGGTTCTCATGGAGTTCAACGCTAGAGATTATTTTTTCCTCAATTCAAAAAGGTCCTTTCTACGGTCCTTAAGAGTCCTAACACTTCCAAATTCATTTAGTTCTCTCAAAAGTGAAAGATCCACATCCGCGATCAGGGTCATTTCGGTATTTGGGGTGGATTCAGCTTTGATTCCATTGCTAGGAAAGGCGAAATCACAGGGAGTGATCACCATGGATTGAGCATATTGGATGTCCATGTTGTGAACTTTTGGAAGATTGCCTACACTTCCGGCCATAGCCACATAGCATTCATTTTCGATTGCCCTAGCCATTGCGCAATTTCTCACTCTCGAAAAACCATTTTGGGTGTCAGTTAAAAATGGGATAAAAAGAATGTCCATCCCCTGCTCCGCAAGAATCCGTGTCAATTCAGGAAACTCCACATCGTAGCTGACCAAAATCCCGATTTTCCCGCAGTCGGTATCAAATGCGCTTAATTGGTTGCCTCCCTGCATCCCCCAAACCCGGGATTCAAGCGGTGAAATGTGAAGTTTTTCATATTGATCTATACTTCCGTCTCTTTTGCAGAGATAGCCCACGCTGTAGAGTTTTCCATCAATCATCTTGGGCATGGAGCCGGTGATGATATTGATATTATAGGAAATGGAAAGTTTGGAAAATCTACCTTTAATCTCTTCTGTGTATTGGGCAAGGCTTCGGATGGCTTCAGCCTCTGGAAGTTCGTTGAATTCCGCCATCAATGGAGCATTAAAAAGCTCCGGAAAAAGAGCAAAATCACAGCGATATCCAGACACTGCATCCACGAAATATTCTACCTGCTGCATCAGCTCATCGATGTCCTTATAGGGGCGCATTTGCCATTGGATCAAGCCTAACCTGACGATAGATTTGTCAGGAACAGTTTTTTTCGAAGGGGTTTGGTAATAGATATTGTTCCATTCCAGCATGACAGCAAAGTCTTTGGATGCTGCATCTCCTTCCAAATAATTGGTCAAGATTCTCGTTGGGTGAAAATCATTAGCCAATTGGAAATTCAAGACCGGATCGTAGATCTTTTTCAACCTTACTTGCTCCAAGTATTCCTTTGGGGTAAACTGATCCGCATAGCGATGATAATTCGGGATCCTTCCTCCAAAAACTATCCCTTTGAGATTCAGCTTTTCACAAAGCTCCTTTCGGTAATCATAAAGTCTCCGACCCAATCTCAGGCCACGGAATTCCGGCTTGATAAATACATCGATCCCGTACAATAAATCACCTTCCCGACTGTGCGAATCAAAGGTGAAATTCTCTGTGATATCCACATAGGTATGTTCTCCTTCCAGTTTGGCTTCGTGAATGATGATGGAAAGAGCACAACCTGCCAATTGCCCATTGATTTTGATGACCACTTGGCCTTCTGGAAATTTTCGGGTTAAGGTTTCAATCTGGGGCTCCTTCCAATAGGCATCTGGCATGGTTCGGTAGGAAGACACCATGGCCTCTTTCAGTTCTTGGTAGTCACTGAGTTTTAACAATTCCAGGGTAATGGATTCTATTTTTTGATTATTCATAAAAGTGGAGAACACAAATTCTTATTTAAATAATCGGTCGATCTGCAAAATCGTTCCCAAAAGGACATTGGCTCCATTAGCAATGTCCTCCTTACTGGAAAACTCCTCTGGAGCATGGCTAATACCGTCTTTGCTGGGAATAAAAATCATCCCCATAGGAGCAAGTCGAGCCATTTCCTGAGCATCGTGACCTGCTCCGCTAGGTAGGCTTAGCGTGCTTAATCCCAATTTTTTGGCTTCCGCTTGGATGATACCCCGGATTTGTTCATCAGCCATCGCTGGATGACTAGCCACTTCGATATGGTGGATTCCCACTTCTGTTTGACTTTCTTTGGCCAGCTCTTGGGCTCTTTTTTCCAGGTCAGCATAGATTTTCCAGATTTTCTCGGAAGAAAGATCTCTCAATTCCACATTGACTTTTACTTCTCCTGGGATCACATTTCCGGCTCCGGGAAAGGCTTGAATTTTCCCCACAGTACCCACTTGTCTCCCTTCGTAGCTATTGACGATTTCATTAACGGCCAATACAAACTTGGCAGCAGGAAGCATGGGGTCCTTTCGCATATCCATGGGAGTGGTGCCCGCATGGTTGGCTTTACCTGTGAAGGTAAACTCCCACCATTCAATGGCCACAATTCCCTCCACGACGCCGATGTCTAAATTTTGACGATCCAAATTGCCTCCCTGCTCAATGTGAAGTTCCAGAAAAGCGGCAATATCACCGGGACTCCTTTTGACCTCTGGAATTCGCTCAGGATTCCCGCCCAATTTTCTGATCCCTTCAGCTTGAGTGATTCCGGCATTGCTGACCACCTGGAGAGCGGCTTCGCTCAGAGAACCCACCATTGCCCGGCTTCCGATGACTCCTCCCTCTTCGTTGGCGAAAATGATTACTTCCAAGGGATGGTTGGTATACAATCTGTTTTCAGCCAATGTTTTGACCACTTCAATAGCACTCATAGAGCCTACCGGACCGTCATAATCTCCACCATTGGGGACCTCATCGATATGTGACCCAAATGCAATGGGTTTCATGTCGGGATTTTTTCCGGTTCTTCTTCCGATAATATTTCCGGCAAAGTCAACAGAGACCTCCATTCCTGCCTCTTTCATCAATTCCATGACATATGCCCGAGCTTTTACATCATGGTCCGAATAGGCTACCCGGTCTGTTCCTCCACGTTCATTTTTCCCGAAAGAAGCCAAAGTCATCAGCGTTCCATGAAGTCTGTCTTCATTTATACTGAGATTTTGGGCTTGGGAAAGAATTGGGCTAAGGCTAAGAAAAAAGATTGCACGGAAAAGTTGGATTCTCATGTTCGGGGGATTTTGCTTCAGTATAATTACAAAAAAAGTCCCTCTTTTGGAGGGACTTGAACTCTTATTTCAGCCAGGCTAGTTTGATTTCGTCCGGGGCTTTCATTCGATCTGCCAGTCTCATGTAGCGGTCTGCCAAATTGGATAAGTAATCCTGGGCTTTTGCGGCCAGGTCATTCAAGCCGGTGACTGCTTCAATTTTCCAGAATTCCACCAAATGTTCGATGATTCGCGCATAATCCCAACCGGTATAGATTCCCACCTTTTGGGTGATTTCAGAGAAATCTTTGTAAAGGTTTGGTCTATTGCCTCCTTCTCCCATCAAAACCGCAGGCATCACGATCTGCTTGCGCATCATTTTTTCAAAAGCAATCATGGCGCCACTTGGATCGATTTCGAAAATTCTGGCCATAAAGGTTTTGTAGGCTTTTTCGTGTCTTGCCTCGTCTCCCGCGATGGTTTTGCAGATTCTTGACAGGACATGATCTCCTGCTTTGTCTGCCAGTTTTCCGGTATTGACGTGGGAAATTTTGGTAGCTCTTTCCTGAAAGGAAGTATATATCATTGCCTGATATGGGTCTGCATCTGTGTTTGCATCAAATCCATTGGCAATCAGTCTATGGATAGTTCGCTCCACAGCTCCCATGTCCACTCTACCGGTGAGGTATAGATATTTATTCAATAAATCCCCGTGACGGTTTTCTTCGGCGGTCCAGCTTTTTGACCATCTCACCCAACCGGAAGGAGAGACCAAACTCCTATCTTCATTGATCCCTTCCAAGAGATTGAAGTAAGTTTGGTAGGAAGGAAGGGCTTCTTCCGTGATCATATTTCCGATAAGCGAAGTCAAAACGGTATCAGGAATTCCCTCTGCCCGTTGCTGCAAAAGCTTGATATCTTCCAAAGCCTCAGGGTTGGATAAATCGGGAAGAAAGTCGGATGGCTGCCAGCATTCATCTGGATCTACCAGCACATTGTCGACCGCATCTCCTACCAGGCTGTCCAGTTGGGAGATCACTTCCATGTTTTTCTCTAATTCGTAATTGATTTCTCCTGATTTCATAATTAATGGTAATCCTAATTGGATTGGAACCAAAGTTAACCACAATTCAGCGGATTTGGGTTACAAAAACTTGAATTCGGTCTTTAGTTTCCTGAATTGGTGTACTATACCAACGCAAAAAGCCTCTACTCGGAGGCTTTTTGCGTAATTATTTGAAAATTAATAGTCGAGCTTGTACGCTGCCACTTTATTTTTGAAGAAAGTCGGGACGTAAACTATTTTTTCAGCTGAATTATAGCCAAGGTCAGCGGTATTTGATTCTGCGGCCTTCGTGTCCAACAAAAGTGTTTCTGTGGAATCATTGGCAAACCAAATTTCTCCTACCCATCTGGATGCTACAAAATTTCCATCACCCAAGATGATCAGGCCATCACCCCCTGTGACAGTCGAATTCAGGACTGTAGTAGTCCCGTCTGAATTCCATTTTTTTAGGCCGGCAGCATCAAGACCATAAATGGTTCCATCGGCACCTACTGCTATTCCGTTGATGGATTCATTTCCTTCAGAAATGGTAGCGATGGCCCCGTCAGCGTAGGTATGGACTTTCCCTGTATTCATATCTGTGAAGTAAACTGTCCCATTGTGTGCAGCTACGTCATTCAGGAATTGGGCACCTTCTACCTTCCATTTGTTGGAAATTTTAGCAGTAGTGATATCAATTTCTACTAATTCGTCTATGTCAGTGACATAAAGTTTTCCATTGGAAATTGCCATTCCTTTAGGCGCATTCAGGCCGCTAACCCAAGAAGCATTGACGATTTTTCCATCCTGAGAAATAATTCCAATGGAGCCTTTGCCATCTTTTCCCAAGGGATCTTGACCTCCAATATTGGAAACGTATATCGTTCCGGTGGCTTCGTCAAACAGAACCGATTCGTTGGTCACCAAAGAATCAGCAGTTTCCCATAGCAAGGTCAAAGTAGGAGTTTTTACCTCCATGATTTCTTCTACTACCTCTTCGGTTTTTTGTGGTGCGCAGCTGAAAAGCAAAGCAGTAGCCGATAAGGCAAATAATGAATTTCTAAGAATTGGTTTCATAGCGATTTTAAGGTATGTGTTGGTTTAAAGTTCTTTATTTCTATTGATAAAAGAAAATCCTGTTCAGGGACAAATTGTTTTAAGCATTGGGAATATTCAGTCAAAAAAGAGGGTATTGCCCTTACTTTATTTCGAAAACCACTGAAAATCGGTGGAGGAAAAACCATTGGTGGAATTTTTTGAAGTTCTTGGTACAAAAGGTCCTATTTTCCAAATTATCCCACCTTTACCCCTATGAAGAAAATTGTATACACTGCCATTGTTCTGGGAATGGCATTCTCTTGTGCTCCCAAAGAGGAGACTGTGGATTACACCCAAATGTCTGAGGAAGAAAGACTAAAGGCGGCTACAGAAATTGCCCAATCTACCATTATGGTGGATGGGCACGTGGATTTGCCCTATCGGATGAAAGTCGGTGGTTTTACCCTTCAACGGGAGATCTTGGATGTTTCTGTCCGTACTCCCGATGGAAATTTCGATTACCCCAGAGCTAAGGAAGGCGGACTTGATGCCCCGTTTATGTCCATTTATATTCCTGCTGGCAATCAGCAGATTCCTGGTGCCTCCAAGGCTCTTGCGGATTCCTTGATTTTGATGACTGAACGGCTGGCGGCCACCTTTCCGGACAAGTTTGCGATGGCCTATAGTCCTGCGGATATTGAAGCAAATTTTGCCAAAGGGCTCATTTCTCTACCCATGGGGATGGAAAACGGTGCCGGATTGGAAGATGATCTTGCCAACGTGGAGTATTTTCATGGCCGTGGTATTCGCTACATTACGTTGACTCACGGCAAGGCTAATCTGATCGGTGACAGCAGCTACGACTCCATCCGTCCGTATGGAGGGCTCAGCGAATACGGAGAGCAAGTAGTCAAAGAAATGAATCGGGTCGGCATCATGGTGGATTTAAGTCATGTGTCCGATGAGACTTTTCTGGATGCCCTGGCAATCACCCAAGTGCCGGTCATAGCTTCTCACTCCTCTGCCCGAAAGTTTACCCCAGGGTTTGAGAGAAATATGAGCGATGAACTGATCCGGGCAATGGCCAAAAACGGAGGGGTGATGATGATCAACTTTGGAGGAAGTTTTATCGATTCTGCCTATGCAGCAGGGTCTTCAAAAGTGCGGGAGCATTTGGTTAATTATATGGCTGAAAACAATCTGAGTAGATCAGACTCGGCCTTTAGAGCCTATGCCGAAGCTTATGCTGCTGCTAATAATCCATTCCCGACGGTCCAGCGGGTAGCGGACCATATTGACCATGTGAAAAATCTGGTAGGAATTGATTACATCGGCTTAGGCTCAGACTTTGACGGGGTAGGAGATTCCCTGCCTACTGGGCTAAAAGATGTGTCTATGTTTCCAAACCTGATTGCAGAGCTTCTTAAAAGGGGGTATTCCCGAGAGGAAATTGAGAAAATCTGTTACAAGAATATTTTCCGTGTGTGGAAGGCAGTGGAGGATTTTGCAGAGAGCCAAAAGTGATAAAAATCATATTTCAACTGTTGGGATTACCTGATAAAAGAGGCATTTTTATTTGATATACCATCTTTTCAAATCCTATGAAATTTAGACTTATCCTATGTGTGACGATGCTTTTCTCTTTTAAAAGTTTTTGTCAAAGCCAGGGTGCTCCCAGCATTTTCGCCTCAGGAATTGAGGGTTGTTATCAGGATTATTACATCATGATCCACGAGCGGGGGGCCTATGAAGTCACCGATGGGGAGCATGAAGCGATTTTAGTCGTGATGAATCACGGGCGCAGCGAGTGTTTTATGGCCAAGGCAACAGTCAAAGATGGGAAAATCATACGACCTGTTTCTGTTCAAAAAGCTGATGGTACATTTATCCCTGTGGCCCATATGTTCAGGGCTTTGGATCCTGAATGGGTAAAAACCAAAGACCAAGAAACACTATACAAAATCACAGACGGTATGAGCCAAATCTTCCAGACTCAGGAAAAATACTTTGTGAGACTTTTCTTCCACACCTTTGTTCATCCGGACCATGGAGGAAACCTCAAAGCTCCGCCTGCCAAAGAACTGCTTCAGCAAGGAAATTAAGCTTCAATCCAATTTGATTACTTCGCCTCTCTTTTGAACTGGAGGGGCTTTTTTCTGTCATTATTTCTGCAAAAAGACAATAATAAGTCCATTTTCGGACAAAGTGGCTTGTTTTTTCACTTGGCGAAAGATTTGATCCCTTGGGGAAGAACACTAGACCACTAACAACCACTATGGACTTTAAACAATTTACCATCAAATCCCAGGAGGCGATCCAAAAGGCCGCGGAGCTGGCTATCAGTTCGGGGCAGCCCAATATTGAAACTGCCCACCTGCTTAAAGGGATTTTTGCAGAGGATGAAAATGTGACGGATTTTCTGCTCAAAAAACTGGGAACCAGCAAGCAAGCCCTTGATCAAAAGTTGGATGCGGAGCTGGCCAAAATGCCTAAAGTAAGCGGGGCAAACCAACAACCGTATTTGTCTGGTCCGGCAAATCAGGCGCTCACCAAAGCGAAAGATTACCTCAAGACTTTTGGGGATGAGTTCGTGGCGATCGAGCATTTATTGCTGGGAATATTGGCTGGAAGCGATTCCATTGCCCAATTGTTAAAAAACCAGGGGGTTGCTGAAAAGCCTCTGATTGAAGCTATTAAGGAATTAAGAAAAGGAAATAAAGTGACGGATCCCAACGCAGAAAGCAAATACAGGGCTTTGGAGAAGTATTCCAAAAATCTGAATGATCTGGCCAAAAAGGGAAAAATTGACCCAGTAATTGGCCGGGATGAAGAAATTAGGCGCGTTTTGCAGATTCTGGCAAGACGGACAAAAAACAACCCTATCCTTCTCGGTGAGCCGGGAGTGGGTAAAACGGCCATCGTCGAAGGATTGGCTCAAAGAATTGTGTCCGGCGACGTGCCGGAAAATCTGAAATCCAAGACCTTGATTTCTTTGGACATGGGTTTATTAGTCGCCGGTGCCAAATACAAAGGGGAATTTGAGGAGCGACTCAAGGCGGTGATCAAAGAGGTGACGGATTCTGAAGGGGAGATCATTCTTTTCATTGATGAGATTCATACGCTGATCGGTGCCGGTGGAGGAGGAGAAGGAGCCATGGATGCTGCCAACTTACTGAAACCAGCATTGGCCCGCGGAGAATTGCATGCCATCGGCGCCACTACCCTGAAGGAGTATCAAAAGTACATTGAGAAAGACAAGGCCTTGGAGCGGAGATTTCAGGCGGTCATCGTAGACGAACCCGATGCAGCAGACGCCATCTCCATCCTTCGTGGGATCAAAGATAAGTATGAACTTCACCACGGAGTTAGGATCAAAGACGATGCTGTCATTGCAGCCGTGGAGCTTTCTCAGCGGTATATTTCTGACCGTTTTCTTCCGGATAAGGCCATCGATTTGATGGACGAAGCTGCTGCCAAACTGAGAATGGAGATTGATTCCCTTCCTCAGGAGTTGGATGAGCTCAATAGAAGAATCATGCAATTGGAAATCGAGCGGGAGGCAATCAGAAGGGAAAAGAATAAAGACAAAGAAGCGGTTTTGAGCAAGGAAATCGCTGAGCTTTCCGAAAAGAGACAGGAAGTCAAGGCTAAGTGGGAAAGTGAAAAAGCGGTGATCATGGGGATTCAGCGCGAGAAAGAAGCTATCGAAAAACTGAAACTTGAGGCTGAGCAGGCCGAAAGGGCCGGTGATTTCGGCAAGGTTGCAGAAATCCGATATGGCAAAATTGCTGAGGCAGAAAAAAAACTGGAGTCTTTCAAAACTCAATTGGCAGACATGCAAGCCGGTTCCCCTCTCTTAAAAGAGGAAGTTGACCAAGAGGATATTGCCTCGGTAGTTTCCAAATGGACGGGAATTCCGGTAAGTAAAATGATCCAATCCGAGAGGGAAAAATTGCTCCATTTGGAGGAGGAACTTGGAAGAAGGGTCGCAGGTCAGCAAGAAGCGATTGCCGCCCTCTCCGATGCAGTTCGAAGAAGTCGAGCTGGATTGCAAGACCCTAAAAGACCGATTGGTAGTTTCATCTTTATGGGTACGACCGGGGTTGGAAAGACCGAGTTGGCCAAGGCATTGGCAGAATACCTTTTCAATGACGAAAATGCCATGGTCAGGATCGACATGTCTGAGTATCAGGAAAGACATGCCGTCAGCCGATTGGTCGGAGCGCCTCCTGGCTATGTAGGTTACGATGAAGGCGGACAGTTGACCGAAGCGGTAAGAAGAAGGCCTTATTCCGTGATTCTTCTGGATGAAATAGAAAAAGCTCACCCGGATGTCTTCAATATTTTGCTACAAGTATTGGATGATGGCCGGTTGACGGACAACAAAGGTCGGGTGGCTAATTTCAAAAACACCATCATCATCCTCACCACCAATATTGGTTCTCACTTGATCCAAGAGCGATTTGCCGAAATGGAAGAATGGAACAAGGAGGAAATCATGGAAAAGACCAAGACCGAGGTTTATGAGTTGTTGAAAAAGTCCGTGAGACCAGAATTTCTAAACCGGATTGATGAAACAATCATGTTTGAGCCTTTGAACAGAAAGGTGATCCGAAAAATCGTGGATATTCAATGGAAAGAAATTCAGAAACGATTGGCTGATGCCAATATCGAAATCGAGGCAACTCCCGAAATTCTGGATTACTTGGGAGAGGTTGGTTTTGACCCTCAGTTTGGGGCCAGACCTTTGAAGAGAACCATGCAACGCTTGATTTTGAACGAACTTTCCAAGCAGATTTTGGCAGGATATATCAAAAGCGATTCTGCAGTCTTGGTGGACTTGGATGCGGATAAGCAAGTCTACTTTAAGAATATAGATACCGTAGAAGTTTAATAGGTGGAAAAGAGAAAAGCCCTCGAAGAGTGTTCTTCGGGGGCTTTTTAGCTTATGGAGTTTTTTAATCCAGCTTTTTAAAACCCAAATGGATTGAAGTGGTTTATAGTAGTATCCTATGAAAGAACAATTTTTCACTTGTCCCTATTGCCTCTCGGAAATTTCCATGCTGTTGGATCCTTCTGTTCCCCAACAGAAATATATCGAGGATTGTGAGGTATGTTGCAATCCCATTGAGCTCAGCTTTGAATTTGAGGAAGGTGAACTGGTCTATTTCGAGGCAAATTCAATCGAACAATAATGCTTTTTCAGGAGAATGACTCTCTGGAAGAAATCTGGCAAACTGTCAAGCATGAACTGCACCGGGGAGCATTGGATCCCAAGCATCCCTTTCACTGGATAAACTTGGGGACTATTTCAGGGGATTTTCCCTCGGTTCGTACGGTGGTCTTAAGAAAATTGACCCAGGATTTTCAATTTTTGGTCTTTACGGATTACCGATCAGCAAAATGTTCTGATTTGCAGGCCAACCCGAATGCTTCTCTTCATTTTTATCATCCCAAAAAACAGGTTCAAATCCGGATCAAAGCTCTGACAATCCTCCATTTTCAGGATGACATGGCTGATAAATTTTGGAAGACTATTCCTTCTCACCGAAGGACGGAATACACCGGAGTTTTGCCTCCGGGAACGCCCTTGTCCAAGCCCACGACAGCTAGTATTGAACGAGAGGATACCGGTCAATTTTTCAGTGTGTTGGAATTTTCCCCAGCAGAAATCGAGGTCCTGCAGTTTCATAAAAGCGGACATCTTCGAGCCCTGTTTTCCCAAAAAGCCGATTGGAAGGGGGCTTGGATCACGCCTTAAATATTCCACCAATACGTAAACTTCAGGACCAAAGACCGATTCTTGACATTAAACGGCTCGGGTAAATAATTGTCCGTGTAGACTATAAATAGATCCGAAGCAGGCTTAAATCTCCATTGGAATCGTGTATTCAGGTTGATGTTCTCGATTTGCTCGTTATACTGCACAAAGGCCGTGAAAAACAGGGTATTGGTCATAGTCACATCCAGCCTGGGTCCGACAAGCCAGTAATCTGTATCGCCCCAAGGTTCGGGAAGTCTGATCTGATTGTAGGTACTGCTCATGGACAAACTGACATATGGCTGGAATCTATACCCCAGGTCTCCTGTCAGAGTATAAAGATTCCCATTGGCATAGTAGCCGCCAATTCTGGTCGAAAAACCATAAGTGAACACACTTTGCGGTTTGGAAATAAACTCAGTCCTCCAGCTAAAGGCAAAATGGTCTGAACCAGTAGGGAGTTTCTCCTGACCGGAATTCGTTGGATCAAATGGAGCCTGGAGCTTCACAAAATCATAGATTAGGTAGCTAGCCAAATTGCTTTGGCTCCTAAACCTTACCGCATATCCCAAAAAGCTGTTATTGTCGGTATGGGTCCATTCCGTGTTGTAGAACAGGGTCATCCCTCCTTCCGGTCCATGGCTTAGGATTTTTTCGGATTTGGGAAACCATTTGTAGGCTAAACTTGGGGAGATTTTGAAAAATCCTTTTCTCGGAACGTATCCCACCTCAGCGGTATAATTCTTTGAGACATATTCGTGCTGCCAATTCCAAGTCAGATTTCCGCTGGAATATCTGAGGTTAGCTGCATGTGAAGCTCCATTGGCGGAATCATCCGGGCCAAAGGACTTCAAGCCCATAACTTTTCCTGTCCAAAGATTATTGGCGGAGGCCAGATTATATTCTAATCCGATATTTCTGTTGAATTCAGCCGTCCCGGAGTTGATTTCAGGGTTATAGTTTAGAGATTGTTTATTGATCAGGATCGTGCTGATGTTGGATCTGGCCCCTACTTGTCTTTGGAGGGCGATTACGGAAAAATTCTGAGAGGGAAGTCCCCGTTCGTCCACAGCTCCGGTTTGCATATCCATGGCTCCGATTCTCCAGTCTTTGTTGATCTTTCCGCTCAGACGTGCCCCAAATTGGATAGGAGCCTCCAGTCCAATTCTTCTGGAGAAAAAGGGACGGATAGTGGAATATCCAAAGTTTCCGAATAGGTCTCCGTTCTCCAGAAAAAACTGTCTTCTTTCCGGAAAGAAAAGCTCAAATCGATCCAGATTCGTCACTTGCCGGTCTACTTCTACCTGGGAAAAATCCGGATTGACCGTCAGATCCAAATTCAGGGAAGAAGTCAGGGAGATTTTGGCGTCCATTCCGAATTCCTTTCGGTAGAGAGTTTCTCCTTCTTTTTGGAAGTCCTTGGAAATTCCCCCGAGTACATAAGGAATCACCGAAATATTTGCTCCCGGATTGGGGGGAGGAGTATCCCAAACCAAAGTCCCGGTATAGGCCAAGGAAGCTGATGGAAACTGCCGGGGTACTGGGGCCCACCCTGATTTTTCGGTGGTCTTCAGATCAAGCCGGGAAAAGTTAATCCCCCACTCGGTAATTCCTTTTTTGTAACGAATGGATTTGAAGGGAATCGCTGCTTCAAAAACCCATTTGTCTTCGTAATTTTTGACTTTGGATACCCACTTGTTGTCCCAGCTAAGGTCTACGCTGCCTCCGTTGTACATCTGCCCGTCCCACTGAGCCCCTGCGGCATTTGCACCAAAGGAAAATCCATTGGTCTGGTCATCAAAAGGATCCATGAACAAGAGGAAGTTGTCATTTTTTCCGAAGGAGAAATCCCTTCTCAGGGATTCCACCATATAGGGCCCTTCGACGGCATGATGATTCACCACGATCAGGTAAAGATGATTCTCGTCGTAGCTCATCCGGACGTCGGTCTTGACTTTGGCAAAACTGGTATCCATCGGGGTAATCATAAAAAAGTCCGTCGCCACCTCAGCTTCTTCCCAGGCTTTTTCATCCAAAACCCCGTCAATGAGAATGGGCGAACTTGCTTTTTGGATATGGAGTCGGTAGGCAGAGTTGATTTTTTGTGCCTTGAGACCAGTGGCAAAGAAAATGGTGAAAACTAAGAGTAAGTAATTTGAACGCATGACTGGGATCCATTCCATTGGAGGTGGAATGGGATTAAGTTATTGTTTGATTCGGTAAGCAAAGGTGAGATTGGTCTGTCGCCTGACCATCTGGGATTCACTTTCTGTAAAGAAATTATATCCTTCCATGATGGAGCGATAGATCCGGGTATTGAACAGGTCTGTAATGTTCAAAATGATGGTTCCCCGGTTTTGAATGATTCTCTTGCTTGCCGAAAAATCCACAAAGAAAATACCCTTGCGGATTCCCTGAGCTGTTTTTTGCCTCGCTTCGTAATTGGCTCTTACCTGAATGTCCCAGCCTTCTCCGAAGGTAAATCTTGAAGTCTGTCGAAAAAGCCAGGAATACGTGGTTCGAATTTCAGTTTGGCCGATATTATTGGCGTTGATTCTGGCATGGAAAAAGTTGGCATTGAAGTCCAGCTTCCACCAGTCCGTAGGCCGATAGTCTCCGCTAAATTCCACTCCGTAAGACTTTTCTCCGGTGAGATTAAATGGCAAAGTGACCGAAAATCCGTCCTCGTTTACTTGCCGGATTCGCTCGATTTTATCCACGGTATTTCTGAAATAAACTGTGGAAAAAAGCGTGGCTTTATCGAAATATTTGATGTGTCCAACCTCAAAGGCATCGGTGAATTCCGGATTCAAATCGGGATTTCCACTGAAGAAGTTTCTCTGGTCTGAAAAGGTCACGTAGGGACTCAGATCATTGTAGACCGGTCGTCGGATTCTCCGGCTGTAGCTCAGCTGAAATGCATTTTCCTCGGAGAGGTTGTATGTCAAATGAGCACTGGGGAAAAGATTGGTGTATTTTCTGGGGTTTTCTTCTTTGGTCTCTACCAATATCGTGTTGACATCTGTGTGCTCTGCCCTCAGTCCGCCTTGGTAGCTCCATTTCCCGCTTTCATTGCCCACGATTCCATAGGCTGCCAGGATATTTTCATCATACAGAAAAATGTTATCCAAGCCCGGGATGGTCACAAAATCTCCCGACTCGTTTTCTTCCTGGACCAAGTAGTCATTTTTCATTTCGCGGAAGCTGGTTCTTAGGCCAGATTCCACTTTTCCTTTACTGGCAAATGGCTTGGTATAATCCAGCTGCAAAAGATATTGGTTTTCAAACTCATCGTTGAGTGAGGTCTGCACAAGATCATTTTCAGGAATCGGAGTTTCTTCTGGTGTAAATTGATATTCCGTGTAAACCTGGTCTGAGCGTTCCCAATAATTGAGATAAGTGAAAGATGCATTCAGCTCATGTCCTTTTTGCGCAAAGGTCCGCTTGTAGCTGACAATGGCTTCTTTGTTGGGTTCGTCCTCGATTTCATCCTGGCGCCGCAGAGAATATCCAAGAAAATTGGAAGTGCTATTCAGATAATCCTCATAGCGGATGTCCAATATCCGGTGGGCATCGCTTCTTCTCCAGAGGTAGGAAAGGGTCAAAATACTGTTTTCGTTGAAGTAATAATCCAAACCTCCTCTCAGGTTATTGTTTAGCGTTTTAAGGTTGAGGGCGTTATTTTGGAGCAAGATGGAAGTAGACCCATCCTCATTGTACACTTCTTGGTACAATTCACTTATTCCCGGTTGCTTTCGCGTAGCCAATCCATAATTGATAAACCAATTGATTCGGTTATGCCGGTAATTCAAGTTGGCTGTGAATCCCAGATTTTTAGGGTATCCCCCAATGACTTCAAAGGAACCATTGAAGCCTTGTTTGGAATCTTTTTTCAGGATAATGTTAATCACCCCGGCCATGCCCTCAGCTTCGTATCGTGCCGAAGGGTTAGTGATGACTTCCACCCGTTCGACCAAATTGGCAGGAAGCTGCCGAAGTCCGGAAGAACCTTTGAAACTGACCAATCCGGAAGGCTTTCCGTCAATAAGAATTCTGACATTGCTGGATCCTCGAAGCCGGACATTCCCTTCCGGATCCACCGCAATGGAGGGTAGGTTCATTAAAATGTCGGAAGCGTTTCCTCCGGTATTTGCCAAATCTTTCCCCACGTTGAATACCCGCTTGTCCAGCGCCAGTTCCATGATGGTTTTTTCACCCTGAACTACCACTTCTTCCAAATCTTCTGCAGATACGGCCAGTCGGGTTTCACCAAAATCATAATGGTTGTTTTCTCGGGTTATATTGAAAAAATCCGTCTTTAGTGCTTCATAGCCCATGAATTCGATGAGGCTATAAAATTTCCCCAGAGGTAAATCCACGGAAAATTTCCCGTTTTCATCGGTTATTCCACCACCCACCAAACTGTCTTTTTCTGTATATACCCCCACCGTAGCAAATGGTAAGGGAGTAGAGGTGCTGCTGTCAATGACTTGGCCCTTTATTTTCCCTGGTTTTTGCTGAGCCAAAACGGATTGCCAGGAAAAAAAGAGATAAAAGCCAAAAGTGGCTAGGATTAATCGGTTAATGGGTTTCATAGGTTTGCTAGGTAGGAAAGCTGTTCTGCTTTCGCAACCTGCAAATTAGGGATGAATTTCCCCTGCAGCCTACCAAATTATATAAATGGTAAACTGAGGGCAGATTTGTGGAATATAATTCTGAATTTCTTTCAGTTTTAAACTAATTGTTTTGAAAGTTAACTTTCCAGGCCAATTAGATATCCGGTATAGAGCAGGTAGGTGGCGAGGAGTACAAAAGCTTCCCAGCGGTCCAGCTTGTGTCTTTTTCCGGTAAACATCGCGATAAACAGGAAGATAGTGCCACCTGCCAGTAGGTAAAGGTCTGTGTTGAAAGAGGTGTTGAATTCAAGAGGTCGAATAATCCCACTTACACCCAGAATTAAGAAAATGTTGAAAATGTTGGAACCCACGATATTTCCGATGGCGATGTCTGCATTTTTCTTCATTGCGGCAACTACGGAAGTGGCGAGCTCCGGAAGTGAGGTACCTGCCGCGACTATGGTCAATCCGATGATTTTTTCACTGACTCCCAGCGATTGAGCCATAGAGACGGCATTGTCCACGACCAATTTCCCGCCTCCTACCAAGCCCACAAGTCCAATCACAATCAAGCCCCAGATTTTCTGAGTAGAATAATCCTTGATCTCGACGGAATCTATGGAAGGCTCAGATTTCAACTGGGTGGCGACATAGTAAAGAAATGCGGCAAAGAAGACCAACAAAATTCCAGCATCCCAAATGGAGACTTCTTTGGATTCAGTGAGAAAATAGTTGTTGGCTAGGAAAAAAAGTACAATTGCAGCAAATAGCGAGAATGGAATTTCTTTCCATACCGTGCTGGACTGGACAGAGAGGGGAATAATCAGGCCGGAAAGGCCCAGGATCACAAAAAGGTTGAAGTTGTTTGAGCCGATGATATTCCCGAAAACAATGTCCGGGTAATTGCCAGAAGCGGCCACTGCATTGACGACGAGCTCGGGAGCGGATGTTCCAAAGGCGACGATAGTCAGGCCAATGGCAAGGTCAGAAACGTTTTTTTTCTTGGCCAAAACTGAGGCACCATCCACCAGCCAATCGGCACCTTTGACCAATAGGAGTAAGCCGACAATCAGCAAAATTATTTCAAGTACCATGGGATGAAATTAGGGGCTTTGAGGATTTTTTATTGGATAAATTCTTCAAAGCTACTTTGAATTAATCGACTCCGGGAAAGAAAGGGACAAATTTTTTTACCAAAAGAATGTCCCGATTAGAATTCTGAATCCCAGGGTTTTTATCTAGAAATGTCCGGGAAAATGGATTCTTGGATTATTTGGAAAACAATCGGCTGATGCCTGCTTTAATCATTTCCAAACGGGTTCTTGGACCCGCCAAATTGTGGTGAAAAAAATCATGGGATAAAGCAGATCTGGCATCCAAGGGGTTGGGATAAATCAGGATAAAGCTGTGGTGCTTCAGCCAAGTGTCTACCAATTCCGGAACCAAATCCATATTGGGATGATAGGAGGGCTCACCTCTTCGGCTGAGGACCATGATCAAGTTATCGTCGGGTTTAAGAAGGATGTTGAGATTTCCGGGATCATCCCAGCTTGGAAAGGGACGAAAATCTACCCGGATTGGGTTGACTTCCAGGATTTTTTGAAGGTATTCCTTGGTCTCCTCGGTACAATAAAAAATCATCCTGCTGCCGGAATTTTTAGCGATGTTCCAGATTTTCACCAGCCAAAGCGGGAAGCCTAATTCCTGCTCAGCATTGGGAGGAATCATCACCAAATGCCGTTTATGAGTAGAAAAGGATTGGTGTGGCTTGTAGATGTAGGTGGTCGCGTTCACCTTTTCCAAAATCCTGTTGGTGACTTCACCTAAGAACGAATCCTTCCCTTCCTGCTGCACGTGAAGGCCGAGAATCAAATCTGTGATTTTGTTTTCATAGACGACACTGCTTATCCCGTGTACTACATCTGCATCGTATCGGAGGAGTTCGATTAGGAAGTTATCCGTAGCCGAAGCAATGATGCTTGCTTTATTCAGATTTTTCTGGGCATTGATCTCCGCCAGAGAATCATGAATTTCAGGTTTGAGAATGCTGAGTCCGTAGAGCGAGTTTTTCTTTCCGGAGGATTTCAGCGAGACTGCCAGATTAATTAGATTTTCAGAAGTCTCTTGACTTCGAATGGGGATCAAAAAGCGTTCAGTGATATCTACTTTGTCCTTTTCAGTCAGGGATGCCTCTGAGCGGATGATATTCTGTGCACCCCTTTGGGCTTCCAGCGTGGCAATGGTGCAGGTCACCAGAATCATTACAATCGTACCATTGAGGACAGATTCTGAAAGCAGACGGATTGGCTCACCGAACTCATCCGTTCCGATGATGGTATTGTATCCTACCAAGATGGCAGCGAGAGTTGCCGCTGCCTGGGCATTGCTCAAGCCAAACATCACTCTTCGTTCATTTTTAGTATATCCAAAAGTCTTTTGAGCGGAAAGGGCTGCTAAGTACTTGGCCAAGGTAGCGACCACTGTCATGGTGATGGCGATGAAAATCGTCTCCCGGTCACTGATGAAAATCCGGAAGTCCACCAACATGCCCACGCTGATCAAAAAGAAGGGGATGAAGATGGCGTTCCCGACAAATTCCACCCGGTTCATTAGCGGGGAAGTTCTTTGGATCAAAGGATTGAGTGCAAGTCCAACCAAAAAAGCCCCGATGATTCCTTCTACTCCTGCAAGCTCAGCCAGCAGCGCTCCGAGAAACACCAAGGTTAAGACGAAAATATATTGGGTGACGCTATCCTCGTTTTTCTTCAAAAACCAAAAGCCAAACTTGGGGAGGAGATACATCACCAAGCCTCCAAAGACAATGAGAGATCCGGTCAATTTTACCCAAAACCCAAAGCCTACTTCTCCCTTTGCCATTCCCACAATCACGGCCAAAATCAACAAGGCCAAGGTGTCTGTAATCAGGGTGCCTCCGACAGTGACATTGACTACTCGGTTTTGGGTGATTCCAAGCTTGGAAATTATGGGATAGGCAATCAGGGTATGGGAGGCAAACATACTGGCTAAAAGCACAGATGAGGTCATCGTAAAGCCGAATAAATAGTACCCTGTCACCGTGCCTAAAATCATGGGGATTAAGAAAGTGTACATCCCGAAGATTAAGCTCTTTTTGCTGTTCTTTCGGAAATCGTCCAGGTCGATTTCCAGGCCTGCCAAAAACATGATGTACAAGAGCCCGGCTGTTCCTGAAAGTAAGATGCCGCTGTCTCTTTCCATCAATCCGATTCCTTTGGGACCGATCAGAGCTCCGGCGATAATCAAGCCCAAGAGTGGAGGGATTCTCAACCGGTTTAGGATCAAGGGGGCAAGAAGAATAATCAAGAGGATCAAAAAAAACTTAATCCCCTGGTGGGCGATAGGCAAATCGAATTCTAACATTCCCAGGAGGCTGATCATAGATTTTTCGTTTGGTTATACTAAAAAGAATGCATGCTCTCCCTCAAGTCCTTCAGTGGAGGTATCAAATTCTTGGATACGAAAACTGAAAGGGATTTGGATAGAATTGGACCAAAGATAATTACACTTTTCTCCGATTGATTCTGAGGGTAAAAAAAATCCCCCGATTCTCACCGGAGGATTTTCAAATTTCAGCTTTCTGAATTTATACTCCCTAGAAGGCCCTTTCTTCCAGATGTTCACCCAATTGAAGTCTTGGCACTCCTTTGCTCATCCAGTCTGGTGCTGGCTGCCCCTTGAGATGGTGGTCAAAAAATTCCATCATCCGGACTGCATAGTCCTTTCGGTTTTCTGTTTTGCCCAGTCCGTGATTTTCGCCTAAATATTGAACCATAATCACCGGCTTTTTCAATCGACGAAGGGCATTATAATATTCTACTCCTTGGGTAAAGTCTACTGCACCGTCCTTGTCATTATGGAGCATCAAGAGTGGAGTTTGCACATTTTTCACATGGTAGATTGGGCTATTGCGCTCGTAGGCATCCCAATTTTCCCAAGGTCCTCCCCGGAATCTTCCCTGGGAAGCCTCGAAGATAGACATGTTTCCTCCTCCCGAATTCCAATAGATCAAGTCGTACAT
>JAJLJS010000092.1:0-2483 GCA_033844545.1 Cyclobacteriaceae bacterium
TTCAGGAAAATATTCGTTTTTTGGAGAATTCTCTCCTTGGTAATCTCCTGGGGCACTTTGGAAAGCGGAAGGTGGCCGGTAATCAAACCAACCCGGAAATTCTCTGCTACCATAGTCATCAAACTGTCCTTGACGCCAACAGCTTTGGTAATGAATTCGGTGTGACCGATGAATTTCAGCTCCTCCGAATTGATGTTGTTTTTATTGACAGGAGCGGTCACAATCCCTTGAATTTTTCCTGATTTTAAATCTTCAACAGCTGCTTTAAGGGCCTCCAGGGCCATTTTTCCAGCCTCTTGGGTTTCTACTCCGGGAATGACATCTGGGCATTCCTCCATCACATTGATTACATTGATCTTTCTGTGCTGAATTTCATCCAGAGATCGGATTTGGGCAAAATTGAAATCCTCAAGATTCAACAGCTTTCGATAATGCGAAATCGCTTTTCCATGACCATAAATCAGGGGAGTAAATGACTTATAAACTCTGGAGTCTGCTAGTGCCTTAAGTGTTACTTCCACTCCGATTCCATTGATGTCCCCGATACTGATTCCGAGAATGGGTTTTTGTTTTTTTGTGCTCATGTCAAGAATTCCGCATTTGATGCTGCTGGATTTTTTCAAAAAGGGTTTTAGAATATTCCCTTATTTTTAGGCCTGCAATTTATAAAAATTTATCAGAGGCGAAGGATGCAAAACGTCAAACCCAAAAAGCATTTAGGACAACATTTTCTGACGGACCTTAGCATTGCTGAGCGAATCGCCAATTCCGTAACCGGTCATGGTGGAGTGAAGAAAGTCCTGGAAATCGGACCTGGCATGGGGGTGCTGACCGACTTCTTGCTACAAGGGAAATTGGACCTGTATCTGATTGATATAGATCAGGAAAGCATTGAATACCTCCACAAAAAATATCCTCAGCTCAAAAATAAAATCATCGAAGGGGATTTTCTGAAATATGACTTTTCAAAAGTCTTTGAGGAGCCGTATGCCATTGCCGGAAATTTCCCTTACAATATTTCCTCCCAGATTTTCTTCAAGGTCTTGGAAGAAAAGCATCAAGTGACTGAAGTCGTCTGCATGCTCCAAAAGGAAGTTGCCCAGCGAATCGCTTCTCCCAAAGGAAATAAAGATTATGGCATTCTTTCGGTATTTCTTCAGGCCTATTACAATATCGAATACTTGTTTTCGGTACCTCCTCATGTCTTCAATCCCCCTCCCAAGGTCAATTCGGGAGTTATCAGGCTGACGCGAAATGGAGTAGAAAAGCTGGATTGTAACGAGCGGCTTTTCTTTCAAGTCGTCAAAGGTGGATTCGGAAATAGACGGAAAACTCTTAGAAATTCTCTGAAATCCTTTAATCTCACCGAAGAATTCAAAACTCATCCTATATTGGACAAGCGTGCCGAGCAATTGGATGTAGCGGATTTTGTTTTTTTGACCCAAGAAATCGAAAAAGGTCGTGGAACCCATTAAGCAGTTTGAGCTATCCAAAGAATACCTCGAAAGTCTCCAATTAGGGATTGAAGAGGAGAATATTGACTTTATCCGGGACTCCCTGGAAGGGGTCAACGTAGCAGATATCGCCGCGATTCTGGATGAGCTCAGCATGAATGAGGCGATTTATGTGCTGCGCCTTTTGGAAAAGCAACTGGCTGCCGATATCCTGATCGAGCTCGATGAAGATTCTCTGGGTCGCGTGCTCAAGGAGCTGGAAACCGCCGAAGTCGGCTCTTGGATCGAGCTGATGGATTCCGATGATGGGGCAGATATCCTAAGCTTTTTCCCTGAGAAGGAAAGGGAAGAAGTAATTGCCGAAATTCAAGACCGGGTCAAGCTGGAGCAGATCCTGGAACTCCTTCGGTACGAAGAAGATACTGCAGGGGGGATCATGGCCAAGGAATTTATCCGGGCCAACAAAAACTGGAATGTCATTCAGACCATCAACGAGATCCGAAGACAAGCAGAAAATGTAGAAAAGATTTTTTCCATCTACGTGGTCAATAACCGGCAACAGTTGCTCGGAAGAGTTTCTCTGAAGAAAATAATTTTGGCGGCTTCTGAGACCAAAATTGAGGATATTTTTGACGATGAGGTCATTTCAGTTCCGGTTCATATGGACCAGGAAGAAGTGGCGGCGGTCATGCGAAAATATGACTTGGAATCTGTCCCGGTAGTCAATGCCAAAAACAAATTGGTAGGAAGAATCACGGTGGATGATATCTTGGACGTTGTTCAGGAAGAAGCTGACGAAGATATCCAAGCCATGGCAGGGGTGTCAGCGGACATCGAAGAATCCGATTCTGTTTTTAGAATTTCCAAAGCCCGCTTGCCTTGGCTATTGATTGGAGTTTTGGGAGGATTGATGGGTGCAAAAATCATCGGGCTATTTGAAGTAGGTTTGAGTAAATATTTGGCCTTGGCCTCCTTTATTCCTTTAGTGGCAGCGACGGGAGGAAATGTAGGGATTCAGGCTTCTTCCTT
>JAJLJS010000093.1:0-1124 GCA_033844545.1 Cyclobacteriaceae bacterium
CCGGTAGAATACGGTTTTCCAGCGCCCCCAATCCCCATGACCCGTCTAGTCTTCGTAACCGGTGGCGTGGTGTCCTCGCTTGGCAAGGGCATCGCCGCGGCCTCGCTGGCGGCCATCCTGGAAGCCCGCGGCCTGCGGGTCACCATGATGAAGCTCGACCCCTACATCAACGTGGACCCGGGCACCATGAGCCCGTTCCAGCACGGCGAGGTCTACGTCACCGACGACGGTGCCGAGACCGACCTGGACCTGGGCCACTACGAGCGCTTCCTGCGCGTGCGCCTGAGCCGAAAGAACTCGGTCACCACCGGCCGCATCTACGAGAACGTGATCCGCAAGGAGCGCCGCGGCGACTACCTCGGCGGCACCGTGCAGGTCATCCCGCACATCACCGACGAGATCAAGCGCTGCATCTTCGAGGCCACCGACGGCTTCGACGTGGGCCTGGTCGAGATCGGCGGCACCGTCGGCGACATCGAGTCGCTGCCCTTCCTCGAGGCCATCCGCCAGATCCGCACCGAGCGCGGCCCCGACCAGGCGATCTTCATGCACCTGACCCTGGTGCCGTACATCGCCGCCGCCGGCGAGCTCAAGACCAAGCCCACCCAGCACTCGGTCAAGGAGCTTCGCTCGATCGGCATCCAGCCCGACATCCTGGTCTGCCGCAGCGAAAAGCCGCTGCCGGATTCGGAGCGCCGCAAGATCGCCCTGTTCACCAACGTGCCCGAGAAGGCCGTCATCAGCTGCGTGGACGTGGACAACATCTACAAGCTGCCGCTGTGGCTGCACAGCCAGCAGCTCGACGAGATCGTGGTCGAGCGGCTGCGGCTGGAGGACAAGGCCGGCCGTGCCGACCTGTCGGAGTGGGAGGCCGTGGTGGACGCGGTCGAACACCCGGTCGACGAGGTCACGGTGGCCGTGGTGGGCAAGTACATCGACCACCAGGATGCCTACAAGTCGCTGTCCGAGGCGCTCAAGCACGGCGGCCTGCGCCAGCGCACGCGGGTGAAGCTGCGCTGGCTCGAGTCCGAGCAGGTCGAGAAGGACGGCGAGAAGGTGCTCGACGGCGTCGACGCCATCCTGGTGCCGGGCGGCTTCGGCGACCGCGGCTTCGAGGGCAAGGT
>JAJLJS010000094.1:0-29007 GCA_033844545.1 Cyclobacteriaceae bacterium
AAAGAAAATCCTCAAAGACGGAGGTTCGGCCATTTTGATGTCCCATTTGGGAAGACCTAAAGGAGGCCCGGAAGACAAATATTCACTAAAACACATCATTTCCGCAGTGGAATCTGCCTTGGGTCAGAAGATCAAATTCGCCGGAGACTGTATCGGTTCAGAAGCGGCTGAATTGGCAGCTGGACTCGGTGCGGGTGAGGTGTTGTTGCTTGAAAATCTTCGTTTTTACAAAGAAGAGGAAAAAGGTGACAAAGAATTTGCAGCCAAATTGGCCAAGCTTGGGGATGTTTATGTCAATGACGCATTCGGAACAGCCCACAGAGCTCATGCTTCTACTGCTGTGATTGCGGAATTTTTCAAAGATAAAGTAGCCGGATACTTGATGGAATCTGAATTGACCAATGCGGATAAAGTCTTGGGAAATCCGGAAAGACCCTATACCGCCATTATGGGTGGGGCCAAGATTGCGGATAAAATTCTGATTATTGAGCGATTGTTGGAAAAGGTTGACAACCTGATTATCGGTGGAGGAATGTCCTACACTTTTGCAAAAGCTCAAGGAGGCTCTATTGGAACCTCTTTGTTGGAAGAAGACAAACTTGATTTCGTTTTGGAATTGATGGCAAAAGCCAAAGCAAAGGGCGTAAATCTGGTGCTGCCGGTAGATACGGTGATCGCCGATAAATTTTCCAATGAAGCTGAGCAGGGTATGGCCAACAGTGGAGAGATTCCTGACAATTGGATGGGATTGGACATCGGGCCTAAAACACGAGAACTATTCGGCAAAGTGATTTTGGAATCAAAGACTATCCTTTGGAATGGTCCAATGGGCGTTTTTGAAATGGATTCCTTTGACAAAGGAACCAAAGCAATTGCTGAATATGTGGCAGAAGCTACTCGAAAGGGTGCATTTTCCCTGATCGGTGGAGGTGACTCTGCAGCTGCCGTCAACAAGTTTGGCTATACAGACCAGGTTTCCTATGTCTCTACTGGAGGTGGCGCCCTTCTGGAGCATATGGAGGGAAAAGTACTTCCTGGAGTAGCCGCTCTTGCCGAATAAAACTTAAAAGAATTGTAAAAGTAAAGGCCAGCTTTAACGCTGGCCTTTACTTTTTGAGCGTTTTACTTTTCCAAAGTTTTGAACTTAGAAAAAGTTAAATTTTGATTTCAAAAGCTCAGCTCTACCATCACCGGAAAATGGTCAGAAGGGTATTTTTTGCCATAGTTGTCTGTCAGAATCCCATGTCTGAGGACAGTCAGATCTCCTTTGACAAAAATATGATCAATAATCCCATCAGGCATTTTTTCCCAATCAAATCCTGTGAAAGTTCCTTTGGGCCCATAGGAAGGGATTTTTGAAACTAACCGGGCATCTTTCCATAATGGGTCTGAGGTAATGGTCAAATAAGCCGGGTTATCCGGGGTGACATTGAAATCTCCCATCCAGATCACCGGAAGATTTTCAGCATTGATTTCTCTGATTTTTGCAGACACCAGTTTACTGCTTTCTTCCCTGGCTTGTTGCCCGATATGGTCATAATGGATATTGAAGACATAGAATCGGTTGCCTTCCTTGGTTTTAAATCTGCCCCAGGAACAAATCCTGTTTAGGGATGCATCCCAGCCTTTACTGGGTTTTTCCGGACTTGGGGAAAGCCAGAAAGTCCCCGAGTCCTCTAGTTGGTAACGATTCGGATCAAATAAGATAGCCGTGTATTCCCCTTTTTTGGCTCCGTCATCCCGGCCTACCCCCAAATACTCATATCCAAGTCCCTGACTCATTTCTTCAATTTGATGGTTGAGGCCTTCCTGGGTTCCAAAGAGCCCGATTTGGTGGAATTGGATCAGCTGAATGACCTGGGGTGCCCTGTCTTTCCAAAGGTTTCCTGCATCATTGGGATTGTCCCATCGGATATTGAACGTGGCAAATCGATGGCTTTGAGCTTGTACTCCTTCTGAAAGGATGAAAATCAGAAAGAAAGAAAAGAGAATTTTTTTCAGGATATGAATGTGCATAAAATCTGAACTTATTGGTGAAAAAAGACTTATTGATTTTAAAAATGCATGCTATTTTGTTGAAATGAAATGTCCTGTCGGAAAAATTCTATCCTTTCCAAAGAGATGTTTATGCTATTGAGTTGATTCGCAGTGCACAACCAGAAAAAAATGAAATCCTTTACTTCCAAAGACCTTCCAACCCAAAACCTCCAAGCAATCCTACAGAGTGTGATAGTTCCCAGACCTGTTGCTTTTGCGAGTACCATCGATAAAGCAGGCAATGTGAACCTCAGTCCATTCAGTTTTTTTAATATGTTCAGTGCCAATCCTCCGGTCGTGATATTTTCCCCTTCCCGGAGGGTAAGAGACAAATCGACAAAGCATACCTATGAAAATGTCTTGGAAGTTCCTGAGGTGGTGATTCATATCGTAGGATTTGATTTGGTCGAGCAAATGTCCCTCGCGAGTACAGAATATCCCAAGGAGGTGAATGAATTCCAGAAAGCTGGGCTGACCCCAGTGAAGTCCGATTTGGTGGCTCCACCCAGGGTGAAAGAAGCCCCTGTTGCCCTGGAATGCAAGGTCATGGAGGTAAAGGAACTTGGCGTGGAAGGCGGGGCCGGAAATCTGGTAATCTGTGAAATTATCCGAGTCCATATTCGGGAAGAAATATTGGATGAGCATGGAATGGCTGATCCGAGAAAACTGGAGCCTGTGGCCAGATTGGGAGGGAGTTGGTATTCTAGGGTTATTCCGGAATCCCTATTTCAAATCCCCAAGCCCCTGACCACTCTAGGAATAGGGGTGGATCAGATCCCCCCTGAAATCCGGAATAGTCCCGTTCTCACAGGGAATAACTTGGGAAGACTGGGAAATGTGGAAGTATTGCCCTCAGCCGAAGAATTGGAAGCCTTTTCACAAACAGAAGAAATTGTGGAGATGAGAATCAGATTCCAAAATGATCAGGATTCCTGGATTGATCACCTTCACCGTTGGGCCAAGGGAGAATTGGAAAAAGGAAATGTGGAGCTGGCCTGGAAGATTCTATTGCAACAGCCCTAAATAAAAAGGTCCCGATTTCTCGGGACCTTTTTATTTATTTGATTTTTATCTCCTGAGGCATTCGTACCTGGACTCCTTGGTAGTTTTTTAGTTTTTGAATGTCTTGGATGATTTTATAGTTTTCGCCCAGTCTGGCTTCCAGAACTTTCAGCTGAACTTTGTCTGAAAAGGAGCTAAAGAATTCTTCAAACCAGGGTTTTTTCTCCGGAAAATAAACCACCCGATAATCATCCCCTGCCTCAATCTTTGCAGCAGCAATTTCGATGGTGGTTTCCAATCCTCCCAATACATCCACTAATCCTCTTTCTTTGGCTTGATTTCCAGTCCAGACACGCCCAGAGGCTATTTTTCGAACAGAATCTGGATGCATTCCCCGACCCTCTGCCACACGGGAAATAAATGTTTCGTACCCATCCTCAACGCTGGATTGAATGATATTCCGTTCTACTTCTGTCAAGGGACGGGTAGGATTCATAAAATCTGAAAGTTGACCTGTAGAAACCACATCGGTGGTGATTCCCAACTTGTCGTTGAGTAACTCTTCCACATTAAACCAAAGCCCGAAAATTCCGATGGAACCGGTAATGGTGTTTGGCTGGGCCACAATGGTATCCGCCGGTGCAGCAATATAATACCCTCCTGATGCGGCTACTTCCCCCATGGAGACAAAGAGGGGCTTGGTCTTTTTAGCTTCTGACATCTCTCTCCAGATCACTTCAGAAGCCAAAATGGATCCGCCGGGGGAATTTACCCGGAGGATAATTGCCTTGATGTTGTCGTCTTTTCTGGCTTTTCGGATCTCTTTGGCAAATTTTTCGGAACTGATTACCCCGCTCACATTCCCATCGACAATTTCTCCTTCTGCTAGAATAACAGCAATTCGGTTTTTGGAAGTGATGTTTTTGCTTTTGGCCAAGGAACCCAAGTCAGATGCATTGATCGTCGGGATTTCATCGTCTTCACTGAGACCGAGTTTTTCCCGGAGGATCGCATGGACTTCATCTTCATATTTCAAAGCAGTGGCCAAGCCATAGGTCACCGCATCTTCCGGCTTCCGAACCAACATTTCCCGGTTGATTTTCATGAGACTGTCCTTGCTCATTCCTTTGTCCAAAGCAATTCGGGAAATCGCTTCGGAATTGATGTCTTCCAGGAAAAACTGGGTTTGAAGCCTGTTTTCAGGGCTCATTTTATCCAGGATAAATGGCTCTACGGCGCTTTTAAATTCTCCTACACGGAAAACCTCCGGTTGGATTCCGACTTTTTCAAATAAACCCTTGAAGAAAATAGATTCTGAAGCGAATCCATTAAAATCGATTCCACCAAGAGGATTCAAGTAAAGTTCATCGGCTACCGAAGCCAGAAAATATCCGCCTTCTCCATAGGCCTCGTCGTAGGCAATGATAAATTTCCCAGATTCTTTAAAGTCCAAAAGAGCTTCGCGAAGCTCCAAAAGGTTGGCCTGACCGGCGATGATCAGTCCGGTATTGAGGTAAATTCCTTGGATCTTCTCATTCGTTTTTGCTTCGGCAATTGCTTTCTTCAAATTGACTAATCCGGCATTCAAATCTTCTCCAAAAGGGTTGCCGATTCCGCTGAAATCAAAGTCGTCATCGGTGGTTCTTTCGACCAAAACCCGCCCATTTAATTTGAGATGAAGAATGGAATTTTCGCTTAGAGAGACTTCTTTTTCGGAAGAAGAGGCGATCATGCCAATAATTCCCAGAAAAATCAGGAAACTTAAAACACTGAAGATGAAAAGGCCGACGATGACCGCCAGCACATTGCCTAGAAATTTCATGTATAGTTGCTTTTTATTGGTTCAGTTTTTTCGGTGAGCTGGTTCGAATCTATCTTTCGGGATGACTTCTCCCGGCAGCTTTAAAATTTTATTTTGATCAAAAATAACTCAAATTAGCGCAGGTTTACAATCCCTGAAGTGATAAGCGATGCAAACTGAGGTTGTACTATGTTTAGGAGGGAACAAAGGAGAAAGGGAAAAGTTGCTTTTTAGGGCCATTGAATCCTTGAATGATCATTTTCAACTTGTTCAGGTTTCAAAAATTTATGAAAGTGAAGCTTGGGGTGGAGTGGCTCAGGGGAATTTTTTGAATCAGGTCGCAATCGTGTCCACCGCACTTTCAGCCTTGGAGGTCTTGGAGGTTATCCAGCAAATTGAGCTTGACTTAGGGAGAAAACGAGAAGACCATTGGGGAAACCGGACCATGGATATCGACATTTTGTATTACGGTCGGGAAATAATTTCCGAACAAAGTATAAAAATCCCCCATCCTTATCTCCAGGAACGAAGGTTTGTTTTAGTCCCTTTAGCAGAAATTTTACCCGATTTTAAAAATCCAAAAACGGGAAAAACCAGTCTTGAAATGCTTGAGGAATGTCAGGACGAAAGCTGGGTCGAATTGTACCAAAAATAAATCCCGCCTGTGGAGCGGGATTTGAAGGTTAGACTCCGGAAACTTCAGCTTCCTGATGGATTTTTTTGACCAATCCCTGTAATACTTTCCCAGGGCCGCATTCCACAAATAGGGTAGCCCCATCTTTTACCATGTTTTGTACGGACTGGGTCCATTTCACCGGTGCAGTCAGTTGGGCAATCAGATTTGCTTTGATCTCATTGACATCAGAGACGGCTGTAGTACTTACATTTTGGTAAACCGGACAGGCTGGAGTATTAAACTGGGTGGATTCAATGGCTTTTTGGAGCTTTTCTCTGGCGGGTTCCATCAATGGGGAGTGGAAGGCTCCTCCTACTGGAAGGGGTAATGCCCTTTTCGCTCCTGCGGCTTTCATTTTTTCACAGGCGATATCGATGCCTCTGTTGGATCCGGAAATGACCAATTGACCGGGGCAGTTATAATTCGCGGGGACGACGATTTCGTCGGTGATCTCAGCACAGATTTCCTCTACTTTTTCATCCGGGAGTCCGAGAATCGCAGCCATGGTAGAAGGATTGATTTCACAAGCCTCTTGCATGGCCATTGCGCGCTGGTAGACGAGTTTCAATCCATCTTCGAAGGCGAGGGTGCCATTGGCCACCAAAGCGGAAAATTCACCCAAAGAGTGTCCTGCCACCATATCAGGAGCAAAATCAGGGGTGGTTTTTGCTAAAATCACCGAGTGAAGAAAAATGGCAGGTTGGGTGACTTTGGTTTGCTTGAGTTCTTCCTCGGTGCCATCAAACATGATGTCTGTGATGCGGAATCCCAGGATTTCATTGGCTTTTTCAAAAAGAGCTTTTGCCTCAGGATTAGTCTCGTAGAGGGATTTTCCCATGCCTGGGAACTGGGCGCCTTGGCCCGGAAAAACAAATGCTTTCATGAGTCTTAGTTTTTGACGGCTCAAATATAGGTCTTTTGAGATTAATGGGTTTGGGATGGGCCTATGGTCATTTGCTCCTTATCGATAAAATTAAATTTTTCCAATTCCAAAAGGACTGCATCTTTGTAGTATGGATTTTCAAATACTGATCAACAACCTGACTAATCCTAGTCTCTTGTTCTTTGTCTTGGGTATTCTCGCAGTCCGGTTTAAAAGTGATTTAGAGATTCCGGCGACAAGCGCGAAGTTTATTGCTCTTTACCTTATGCTTTCCATTGGGTTTAAGGGAGGGCAAGAACTTTCTCACAGCGAGTTCAATGCCGGAATTCTTTGGGCCTTGTTGTTTGGGGTGGTTTTGTCCGGGAGTATACCGTTCTATACCTTTTATTTGCTGAAAAAGCGACTGGGAGTAGCCAATGCAGCGGCGATTTCTGCAGCCTATGGGTCTATTTCGGCCGTAACCTTCGTGGCGGCTGTTTCATTTTTGGAAATCCAAGGGAGCAGTTTTGGAGGACATATGGTAGCGGTAATGGCCCTCATGGAGGCTCCTGCGATTATTTCCGGGGTGATTTTATTGAGAAAATATTCCGATCGATCCTCAGAAGGAGGAATTAAGCATATTCTGATCCATGCAGTGACCAATAGCTCGGTGTTTTTGATTTTGGGAAGCCTGGTAATTGGTCTAATTGCCGATGAGCAGCAGGCCGAGGGGATTAAGCCCTTTGTTACGGATATTTTTAAAGGATTTTTGGCAGTTTTTCTACTGGATATGGGGATCAATAGTGGTCGAAAGTTGAAGTCTTTTTTCAAGACAGGCTACTTTTCTGCAGTTTTTGCCATAGTAGTTCCTTTGGTCAATGGTTGTCTTGTGGCTGTGATCAGTGCCTGGATCAGCCCTGAAGCTGGAGATAGATTGATATTCGCGATCTTGGCGGCCTCAGCTTCTTACATTGCGGTACCTGCTGCCATGAAGCTTGCCAACCCAGAAGCAGATGAGGGTTTGTATGTTCCGATGGCCTTGGCGGTCACTTTTCCTTTCAACATTACCTTCGGGATGCCCTTTTATTGGATGATTATCCAAGCCTTTTAATTCTGGAGATGAGCTGTGGTCAAAAACTTTTCCCGCTCCTCGGGAGTGGGAAGTCTGCAGGTATTTTTTTTACCAAACCAGCGATATCTGTTTCTTCCTATCCAGTCGTAAATAGGGTCCCGCAAGAATGCCGGAATCAAAATAAACCCATAGAATAAAGGCCACAGCCCTGAAAGATTTTTTGCAATCTTCAGGGCCGCAGTGCTTCTATAATGGATTTTTTCATCTTCCACCAATACCAATGAATCCAAATAGTCGGGCTTAGCCTCGAACTTCTCCAGCAGCTTCTTCCCGGGATCCTCTTGCAAAGCCCCTACCAAAAACCGATCGTTTTTGTCTCTTCGTAAAATGAAGTCTATGGACGAATTGCATAGGTTGCAGACTCCATCAAAAAGAATGATGGACTTTTGGCTCATCGTAGAATCTGGATGGTTCCTTTGAGTTCTCTTTCTTTTTGGCTTGGGTCCAAAACATCAAAATAGACTTTTCCGGAATAGAAATAGGTCCCGGCCGGAAGTTCATTTCCATTTTGATCTCTTCCGTCCCAGCGGATGAAAATATCATTTTCATTGCTTTGGAGACTGTTATACCGGAACACCTCGGCACCCCAGCGATTGACAATGAAGATTTCCACTCCAGTCACAAATCTTGGACAGGCGGAGAAGGGATTGTCGAAAGCAATGAAGGTGTCATTGTTGCCATCTCCGTTAGGAGTGAAGGCATTGGGAAGGTTGTAAACCGGGCAATTGTCCACGCAGACGATATTACTTGGCTCACTTTCATTCCCAGACCGGTCTACAGCAGTGATGTAGTAGCAACCTCGGTACGTTGGAAGATTGGTGATGCGAGCTGCCGTCTGAATATTGGGATACTGGCCAACCAAATTGAATGTGCCCTCCTCCCCGTCGGGTGTGAAATATAAACGATACCCGCTCAGCTCATCGTCACAATCTCCTGAGAAATCCGGCTCCCAGCTTAACTCATGCTCGAAGCTGTTCAGTCCACAAGGCTGTTCGGCTACAAAAGCAGTACACTCAGGTCCTTCAAAGGTCAAAACCGGAGGGCATGGAAGGCGGTTGTCATCGGGTTTGGCGCAGGTTATCTGAGATTTGTTTTCCAATGGATAGACTAAACCATCCACATTGTAGGCACCTTTGGTAACCACGTAATAGCAATATTCCAGGTCTTTTTGAAGTGGTAATCCATTGAAGCTGCCATCGTCCAGATAGGTGAATCCAGCCGTGGTCACGTCCACTTCTGCGATTTTTTCAAAAACATCCGTATTGGAAGATTGAGCATCAGTGCGGTTTCTCCATACCTCGTGCTTGTATTGCGAAATCTCATTGTTCCAAGGTACATTGAAAGTCCAATTCAGCTCAATGGCTTCATTGATAATGGTAGGCTCCAACCTCACCGAAGATGCGGTGGAGGAAGTATCTATTCGGATGTTTTGGTCGAGAAGAACTACTTTATAATTGTATACCAGATTTTCAGTATTCAGCCCTGTGTCCGTAAACAGGGTGTCTGAAATAATACCCAAAGATGTCCTGTTTTGAGTGCCCGAAAACCCTTCGCTTCTCAGGAGTTCGTACGAGTAAGGGCCCGGGAATTGGGTTTTATCGATGTCATATGGCGGAGTCCATTTGACAAATATCTCTCCGCTTTGTGAATCGGTAGCTTCCACGCTGACATTGGTAATGATCGGAACATCGACGTCAATGGTGATGCAGATCTCTTCCGAGACGATGCTTAACCCGGATCTTGGCTCTGGATAGCCGGCCACTAAGCGGTAGCAATAAGTATTGCCCGGAGCTAGACCTTCGCCTCCATTCAGATCAGTAAAGGAGAACGTCGCCATGTCGGTAATTCCCACCAAGGTATATCCTGCCCGAATCCCTGTTTCGCAGGAATCCGGTTCGTAGGGATCTGAATTGATTCTTCTCCAGATTTGCATTTCTGAGGCAGAATTAGCGCAGACATAAGGATCCCAGTTGAGTTCCACGGTTCTTCCTGGCTGCTGAACCAATTGGTCCCATACAGGAGGAGGACCGACTATTTTTATCCTCCAAGTCTGAATATCTACCAGGGAAGGTCCGGATCTGGGTTGATCTGAAATTCGTATTCTGACATCATATTCCCTAGCTCGGACATGGTTGCAGATAGTTTGCCACTTGAAATTCACAATGCCAGGCTGAGGCTGGAAGGTGTTTTTTGGACTGTAATCTGCCGGAGAAGCTGTGATGGAAATCGGTTCTCCATAGATTTCTATCTTGATCGGGTCCCCGTCCGGATCTGATCCTTGGATAATTTCTTCGATCAAAGTTCCCGCTTCCACACAAAGATCCGGAGGTAAAATCAGGACTGGGCGCCGATTGTTGGAATTTTCGATGATGATCTGCATGTCCCGGACCACATAACCGATCTGCTGATAGACTCCGTTTATTTTTCTCCATTCGATGATTCTAAAGGCCACGTTAAACTGACCGGCAGTTCCCGGAGCATCCCAGATCAAGTCACCAAAGACCGGATCGATATCGAGAAAAGCAGGCACAGTCCCGTCTTGCTGGCTTTGGCTAAATTCAGGGCTGGCAGGACTTCGGTAGTTATTCACTTCCCGCTGAAAGGCTTGCTTGGGTACGTCCATGATGTAGGAAAGTGAATCTCCATCAGGATCATAGGCGCCGGGATTGTGAATATACCGAACGTTTATTGCTCCATTATCTACCGGTGGAATGGTCAGGATCGGGGAATTATTGACTCCAATAAAAGGATCAATGGTAATTTCAGTTTCAACATAAAAAGGTGTTTCCACCGAATTATCCATGTTAAGCGTCAGGTCATTTCGGTTTTGTTCCAAAAATCGGATTTTGTATTTCCCGGGACCTTGGAAGGTATGCTCGATTACAAAGGTGTTTTTCTCAATCTGATTTCCCAGGTCTTCTACCAAGGAAAATGCACTTTCTGTATTTAGGCCTTCGACGATTCTCCCATCCCCAAAATTGATGGTACCCGGACCGAAAATTACACTGGATCTGGTGTCGGTATAGCCCACCACCGTGATCCGATAGGTGAGGGTTTGCACAGAAATCCTCTCTGCGATGATTTCACCAGCTCTGATATGGGTCGCAAAAGATTCAGTGATAAATCCAACAAGGGAAAATAAAAATGCAAGTAGGGGGAGTCTAAGCTTCATGTGGATCTGCTTTGTTCTTTGTTTTTGAAAAACGCCTCTGCCCAGTGAAAAGTTACTAGAGAAGAGTAGGTATTTCCATCTCTTATACTAATTAACTAGAAGAAAAGAGATTTTCCTGAGTTTTTCAAACAATAAAAATAAACAGGCTGTTGGGAAGTCGAACAATTATTCAGGAATTCCTATGGCTAAATCTTATTTAGAACCAATTAAAATAGATAAGCGGTCCTAGATTCGATTGTTTGCTGTTGCTTCGAAATGTAAATTTGGCAGCAATAATCAAGCAAAAGAATTTCGTTTTAAACTAATCCTAAAACCTGTATGAGTTGGGTTACAAAAACCTTAAGTAGCACACTGGGTCGAAAATTAATCATGGCCTTGACGGGTCTTTTCCTGATCCTATTCCTTATCGGGCATGTTTCCGGTAATATGCTTCTTTTCAAAGGAGATGGTGGTGAGGCATTTAACATTTATGCCAAGTTTATGGTCACCAATCCAGCAGTCAAGTTGCTTTCCTATCTCACGTACATCTCTGTGATCGGTCACGTGATCTATTCGATCATTTTGACTCAGAAAAACAAATCTGCCCGTCCAGTGGGATATGCTGAGTCTAAGGCTTCTACCAATAGTACTTGGACTTCTAGAAATATGGGAGTATTGGGAACTATCATTTTGATTTTCCTGGTCGTCCACCTTCAGGGATTTTGGGCACAAATGCACTGGGGAGAAATTCCGATGGTTACCTACGATGGAGAAGAGTACAAAAACCTTTACCTGATTGTCTCTGAGGCCTTCCAGCAGGAATGGCTGGTAGCACTTTATGTGATTTCTATGGTCTTCTTGGGGTACCACTTGTCCCATGGGTTTGCTTCGGCCTTTCAGACTTTGGGACTAAATCACAAAAAGTACACCCCTGCAATCAAAACCATCGGTTTGTTGTTTTGCATCATCGTGCCGGCATTGTTTGCGGCGATGCCACTTTACATTTATTTCACTAGCTAATCTATCGTCACGTTATGATACTAGATTCCAAAATACCCGCCGGTCCTTTGGCAGAAAAATGGACAAAGCATAAGTTTACAAGTAAGCTGGTGAATCCGGCGAATAAAAGAAAGTATGACGTCATCGTTGTCGGTACTGGCTTAGCTGGTGCTTCAGCAGCTGCTTCTTTGGCGGAATTAGGATACAATGTGAAAGCCTTCTGCTTTCAGGATAGCCCGAGAAGAGCACACTCAATTGCTGCGCAAGGCGGTATCAATGCTGCCAAAAACTATCAAAATGACGGCGACTCAGTATATAGACTTTTCTATGATACGATCAAAGGAGGTGACTACCGCGCCCGAGAGGCGAACGTTTACCGACTGGCCGAAGTATCTGTAAATATTATTGACCAATGCGTGGCACAAGGGGTTCCTTTTGCCCGTGAATATGGGGGATTGCTCGCAAACCGTTCCTTCGGGGGGGCGCAGGTTTCCAGAACTTTTTATGCCCGGGGTCAAACAGGACAGCAGCTTCTTTTGGGGGCATATTCTGCTTTGAGCCGTCAGGTGGCCACAGGAAAAGTGAAGCTTTACCCAAGAACAGAAATGATGGACGTGGTGGTCATTGACGGACAAGCCAAGGGGATTGTAACCCGTAACCTTATTACCGGAGCAGTAGAAACGCATGCTGCACATGCAGTGTTGTTGTGCACCGGCGGTTATGGAAACGTGTTTTTCCTTTCTACCAATGCAATGGGTTCCAATGTGACAGCGGCTTGGAGAGCTCACAAGCGCGGTGCTTACTTTGCGAACCCTTGCTTTACTCAAATTCACCCGACTTGTATTCCTGTCTCCGGAGATCATCAGTCTAAGCTAACCCTGATGTCTGAATCTCTTCGAAACGATGGGAGAGTTTGGGTTCCAAAAACCCAAGAGACAGCAGAGAAGCTTCGCAAAGGCCAGATCAAGGCAAATGACATCAAAGATGAAGACAGAGATTACTTCTTGGAAAGAAAGTATCCTTCCTTCGGAAACTTGGTGCCTCGTGATGTGGCGTCTAGAAATGCGAAATATGTCTGTGATGAAGGTCGAGGTGTAAACGAAACCGGTGAGGCGGTATTTCTTGACTTCCGTGATGCCATCAAGCGTGACGGAAGAGATGTGATCGAGCAGAAGTATGGCAACTTGTTTGACATGTACTTGCAGATCACTGGCGAGAATCCTTACGAAGTACCGATGATGATCTATCCGGCAGTTCACTATACCATGGGTGGACTTTGGGTGGACTATAACCTGATGACCACCGTGCCCGGACTTTATGCTTTGGGTGAGGCAAACTTCTCAGATCATGGTGCAAACCGATTGGGAGCTTCTGCCCTGATGCAGGGATTGGCTGACGGATACTTTGTGATCCCATATACTCTTGGAGATTATCTGGCCTCCATTCCGCCACAAAAAGTGGATGAAAATCACCCTGAGTTTGCCAAAGTGAAAGCTGAAGTTCAGGAAAGAATCCAAAAACTTCTCAGCATCAATGGGTCGAAAACTGTGGATTATTTCCATAAGAAATTGGGTAAGATCATGTGGAATGAATGTGGGATGGCCAGAACTGCCGAAGGACTGAAAAAGGCCAAAGCTGAAATTCAAGCTCTCAAGAAGGATTTCTGGTCTGATGTCAAAGTTCTGGGTGCCAATGAGGAATTAAACCAGTCCTTGGAAAAAGCCCACCGTGTTGCAGATTTCCTCGAATTGGGAGAACTGATGGTGGACGACGCCTTGAACAGAAATGAATCCTGTGGAGGGCACTTCAGAGAAGAATATCAGACTCCGGAAGGTGAAGCACTTCGTGATGATGAAAACTACGCCTACGTTGCCGCTTGGAAATATATGGGAGAAGGTGTTCAAGAGGAGCTTGACAAAGAGCCTCTGGTATTTGAAAATGTGAAGTTGACCCAGCGTTCGTACAAATAATCAATCTTGAATTCATAGACTATAGCGATATGAAACTGACTTTAAAAATTTGGAGACAAAAGAATGCTTCTGATCCAGGAGGATTCAAAAATTATCCTGTTGACCATATCTCCAAGGACATGTCTTTCTTGGAAATGCTGGATGTGTTGAATGAACAACTGACTGAAAAAGGAGAAGATCCGGTACATTTCGATCACGATTGTCGGGAAGGAATCTGCGGCATGTGCTCACTTTATATCAATGGAAAGCCCCATGGTCCTCAGCAGACGACCACTTGCCAACTGCACATGAGATCCTTCAATGATGGGGACACCATTACCATCGAACCATGGAGAGCTAAAGCTTTCCCGGTTGTGAAAGATTTGGTTGTGGATAGAAGTTCATTTGATCGGATCATCCAAGCTGGGGGATATGTTTCTGTGAGAACAGGCGGCGTTCCTGATGCCAACGAAATTCCAATCCCGAAGACCATTGCCGATTTGGCCATGGACGCGGCTCAGTGTATCGGTTGCGGCGCTTGTGTGGCAGCTTGTAAAAATGCCTCAGCGATGCTCTTTACCTCAGCTAAAATCTCTCAACTGGCCTTGTTGCCTCAAGGACAGGTGGAAAGAAAAACCAGAGCTGAAAAGATGGTTGCACAGATGGATGCGGAAGGTTTCGGAGCATGTACCAATACCGGAGCCTGCGAAGCAGAATGTCCAAAAGCCATCTCACTTACCAATATTGCCCGCATGAACAGGGAGTATTTCTCTGCGGTGGTGAGCAGCGACAACGTTTAAGTTTTAAATAAAATTCCTCAAAAAGCCGGAGCAATCCGGCTTTTTTGTTTTGTACTATTTCAAGTAAAAACTGCATTATAAATCAATTTTTTCGATTAAAACCCAATAAAATTTCAATTTTTAGCCATATTGCTTACCTTTGAAAAATTATATTCTAGAAAAGTTTGATACAAATCCAATTACATAATGCATTTGATAGATCTTCTGATCTTCCTGGTTTACATGTTGGCAATGCTCGGTGTGGGCTATTTTTTCATGAGGAAAAACTCGGGTCAGGAGGATTATTATGTGGGTGGCAGAAGTATAGGTAGTCTTCATATTGGTTTATCGGTAGTAGCCACTGATGTCGGCGGTGGTTTTTCCATTGGATTGGGAGGTTTGGGCTTCGCTTTGGGTATTTCGGGCTCCTGGATGCTCTTTACAGGGCTGATCGGCGCTTGGATGGCAGCGGTTATTCTAATCCCAAGAGTCAAGGCTGATTCTGCTTTTGCCCAGTTTTTTACCTTTCCACAAATTCTCGGCTATCTCTATAATTCAGCGACCGCCAAGGTTGCTGCGGTAATCTGTTTCCTGGGCTATTTGGGATTCACCTCTTCCCAACTTTTGGCTGGAGCTAAACTTGCCTCTGGAACATTTGAAGCCCTTGATTTACAGACAGCCTTGCTGGTCATGGGAGCCATTGCAGTGATTTATACTGTCATGGGCGGACTGAAAGCAGTTATTTATACAGATACCATCCAGTGGATCATTTTAATGCTCGGACTGATGTTTATAGGTATCCCCATTTCCTATCACTTTGTAGGAGGATGGGAAGGAATCCACTCGACTTTACCCAGAGAGTTTTTCTCCTTTACCAATCTTACTTGGCAGGATTTAGTGAACTGGGGGATCACGATTATCCCGATTTGGTTTGTGGGCATGACGCTTTACCAAAGAATATTTGCAGCCAGGAATGTCAAAACCGCCAAAAAAGCCTGGTTTATCGCGGGCTTGTTCGAATGGCCGATTATGGCCTTGATGGGAGTAACTTTGGGATTATTGTCCCGCGTTGCTGTGGAGCAGGGAGCCTTGGAGGGGTTTACGGCCAGCATGGATCCGGAAATGGGTTTGCCTGTATTGCTCAGTCAAATTCTCCCGGCCGGAATCCTCGGCTTGATGATGTCGGCATATTTCTCAGCAGTACTTTCCACGGCCGATTCCTGCCTGATGGCAGCATCCGGAAACTTGACGACTGACCTATTGGATAAATTTCTGAAAAGAATGCCTCACCAAACCGAGCTACGGTTTTCTCAGGTATTCACACTGATCATCGGGATTTTGGCCATTTTGCTTGCCTGGCAAATGACCGAGGTTTTGAGCCTGATGTTATATTCCTATGCCTTCATGGTCTCCGGGCTTCTGGTGCCGGTTGTGGCCGGGTTATTTTTCGGGAAAAGTAATTCCAAAGCAGCGATTACTTCCATGATTGTCGGGGGAACCTTGACCGCAACTTTGACTTTTTTAGAAATACCCTTGCCATTCGGGTTGGATTCCAATCTATTTGGACTTACTGCCTCCTTTTTTGCCTTTGGTATCACCTATCAAATTGATAAATTACTTAACTCTAGAATTTAAGATATGATCAAATTAGAATCTCTTTCTGCAATAGACAATGCTACCTTCTTGCAGAAAAACGAAATCGCAGACTTTCTTTTTCATCACTTGGGGAAATACGGCGATCCCAAAGAAGATATCATGAAATGTCTGGACTATGCCTTGGATCAAAGCTTGCATGCGGGGGGATTTGTGGTTTTGGCCAGAGAAAAAGGAAAAATCGTAGGCGCTTTGGTCATGAATAAGACCGGGATGTCGGGCTATATTCCCGAAAATATTCTGGTTTACATCGCGGTGGATGCCTCCCAAAGAGGAAAAGGAATCGGTGGGAAAATCATGGATTTGGCCATTAAAATGGCCAATGGAGCCATTGCCCTTCACGTGGAGCCAGACAATCCTGCGAAGAAACTTTACGAGAGACTCGGGTTTACCAACAAGTATCTCGAAATGAGATTGACCAAGTGAAATGGCCTACCTGACTTTAAATAGAACCAAGCTTAGGGAGAATTTTGAGCATCTTCGGAAAACTTTTAACGATTCCGGCATAGCCTGGGGTGTTGTTTCCAAACTGCTGTGTGGGAATCGGATTTTTCTCCAGGAACTGATCAATTTGGGTGTAGATGAAATTCACGATAGCAGAATCAGTAATCTTGCTATGGTCAAGAAGCTCAACCCTGAAGTTCAAACGGTCTACATCAAGCCTGTTTCCAAAAGAAATGTGGGGAAAATGGTGGAGTTTGCCGATGTGAGTCTGAACAGTGAGCTGAAAACCATCCACTGGATCAGTGAGGAAGCTGTCCGGCAAAACAAAAAACATAAAATCATCATCATGGTGGAAACCGGTGATCTTCGCGAAGGGGTGATGGGAGAGCAGTTGGTGGATTTTTATTCGGAGGTCTTCAGACTTCCCAACATTGAAATTATCGGTCTAGGTACGAATTTGAATTGCCTGAATGGAGTCATGCCCTCAACGGATAAGCTCATCCAACTTTCTTTGTACAAGCAGATCATAGAACTAAAATTCAATAAAAAGATTCCCTGGGTCTCTGCCGGAACTTCCGTGACCATTCCCCTGATGCTGACCCATCAACTTCCCAAGGGAATCAACCACTTCAGAGTAGGGGAGACGCTTTATTTCGGTGTGGATTTGTTTGAGGAGAGAGTGATTGAGGGAATGCATGGGGATGTTTTTGAACTGCATACAGAAATCATCGAAATGCAGGAAAAACCCTTGCTTCCTGTCGGAAATCTTGCAGCAAACCCTCAGGGAGAAGTCAAGGAAATTGATGAATCTCTCTACGGACAGACCTCAATTCGGGGAATTCTTGACATAGGACTTTTGGATGTGGATCCCAAATACCTGATCAATACAGATCCGGATATTGAGATTATCGGGGCAAGTTCGGACATGCTTATCGTCAACCTAGGGAAGAATAAAAAGGGCTATAAAGTGGGAGAAACACTGACTTTTCACCTAAAATACATGGGTGCACTCGGCCTGCTCAACTCCAATTACATTGACAAAACGGTCATTGAAAAATAAGAATTTTTTCATTTGGCATTCGGTTGGAATCTAGCGTAGGAAACCAACATTAATATACCGATGAAAAAAATTCTTGTATTTCTATTGGCTTCCGCTTTTGGAATTTCTTTTGCCTCTGCCCAGTCCAGTGTCGGATTCAGAGGCGGGGTTAACATGTTCAACTTCGGTGGCAGTGATGTCTCTGAAAATTCCTATACCAATCGGGTTGGCTTTCATGCCGGTGTTTATGCGGATTTGATGAGCGAAAGTGCCATTTCCATCGAGCCTGGGATCTTCTATTCCGTCAAAGGAACACAAAATGACGATGCGATCAACAGCCGGGCAATTTTGAATTACGTGGATATTCCGGTCCTTTTCAGATTGAGAGTCGGGGAAGGGTTTAACGTCTTTGCAGGTCCGCAATTCTCATTTCTCTCAGGTTCCAAATTTGAAGGGGATTTTGGGGATTCCACCGTTTCTTTGGATACCGACTCTATTAAAGACAATGATTCTGCTATCGTTTTTGGATTGGGGTATAACCTTCCCAAAGGATTCAATATCCAGGGATCTTATGATTATGGATTGACGCCAATCTTCAAAAACAGCGATGCTGATGTATATAACCGGGGTTTTAAAGTCTCCCTGGGATATTCTTTCTAAACTGAACAAAACCAACTATCCAAAAGGCACTATTCAGTGCCTTTTGGATTTTATTAGTGTTCTTCCAATTCCAGAATCCACTGTCGGATCAACTCTACACCTTCCCGGTGAATGGTGGTCCTGCCAAGCTCCGGCATCGCGATGCCTACTTCGGTTGAATTCATACGAAAGGTCAGGATGGACTGGTCGGGCTTCCCAGGGACAATGTCGTATTTATAGTTCCCCGCCCCTTTTCCTGCAGCAACCGGAGGTTTGTTTACGCCAAGTTTCCTTTGATCTTTTTGATCAAAAGTGAGAAAAAGCCCCGAAGTGCTTGCAGGTCCTTCGGCACGGTGGCAATGAGCACAGTTGATGTCCAAATACGCTTTGGCTCGATCTGCCAATGCCTGACTTTTGTCCTCATAGTTAATCAGGCTTGGGTAAAAATCCGGGCCTTCAAATCCCTCCAGTTTTTCAAGGTTTGTCCAATGAACCAATTGATTTTCGGCTAGCTTCCCATAGTCGAAGGTATGATTCAAGTGCTTGACTTGCACCCCGATGGGAGCCAATGTTTCATTTTGATTGTGGCAACTCTTGCATTGATTTTTATTCGGGACGATGTACTGGATGAGTTGATCTTTGCCGGCATTGTCGGTGTATTTTACTTCCAATTCCCCACCGACAATCTTCAAAATGGCATCAGTCTGCTCCTCGTTCCAAATGTAGGGATAAGCCTGCCAGCCTTTTTCCTCGTGAATCATCAACCGGGTTTCGATGATTCTCCTTCCTTTTTCCGGATTTCTGAAATCGGTAGGGTAGTAAAAATTCTTAATCAGTACTGTGCCTTTGGGGAAGGAGATTTCCTCCCCGGTAAGAGAGGCCTTTTCTCCCTGCGGGAAAAAAACAAAACGGCTCTTCCAGGCATAGTCAGTAAACAAAGAGGATGCAGGGGCATAGGGCAGCACTGCTGAGGCGGGGGAAAGCTCTTTTATTTCCCCTTCAAAAAAACCGTATGTCGAAAGTCGGCGATAGGGAAAAAGTCCCGTGGCTTCCTCAGGAGCCAAAACCTGGGATTTGGGTAAGGTTTTTTCCTCCTGTTTCTGACAGGAAAGCAAGGCCAAGCCTAAAAGAATTGAAAGAGCTATGGGTAGAATTCTCATCAGCTTAATGGTTTTGGGCAAGCGTACTCACATTGGTGTTTACCTGCACTGTACAATTCTGAAATTTCTCATGATCCTTAAAAGAGGTCAAGTTGTCCTGACCATCCATCAGGTAGAATCTGGTGAATCTCAGGCCTTCCATTTGCTCAGAAATGCAGATCTTCATGGGATTGGAATCTATGGAAGAACTCACTTTTTCATCCCAAATGCCATCGTAGACAATATCTTGAGCCCTTCCAATCCCGTGGGCATTGTAGATGCTAACCAGTTTTCCCAATTCTTTGGAAAAGTCTGGAAAGGAAAGTTTTTTGCGCTCATAGGTATTGTCGTGAAGGTAAATTCCCGAAGTATAGGGAGACCAATTGGGCGCTTCAGCGGGAAATCCGGTAATCTGGTAGCTGGCAATAGCCACTCCGGTGGTTTTGTTTCTCAGAATCTTGTTGTTGTAGATTTCCACTTCTTTGGCTGCCAAAAGGACGATTCCTGAGCCTGGAGGAATCATCGTTACAGTATTTCCATTTGGGTCTTCGCTAAGGGGGATGGCAAAATTGGTGTGGTTGTTATCCCGGACTTCGTTGTCGTAGATTTTGGTGTTTTTTCCGTCAGACTTGGGCAGTCCGGGTAGATTGAATACCAAGATCCCCCCGGAATTATCTCGGGCAACATTCCCGAAGACTTCGGCATTGTCGCAGTTCTCGATCTCGATGCCTGCCACATTGCCAAATGCCAGGGAATTCTTGACCACAATATTTTCAGATTGTCCCACATATATTCCTGCATCCTTGGAGTGAGAGGCAATGCATTCGTCAATGACCACATTTTTGCATTGTACTGGATAGATGGCATAGGTCCCGTTTTTGGACTTATCCCCATTGGTCCAGGTGACATTGATCCTGCGAAAGGTAATTCCATCGGAGTGTTGGGCTTTCAATCCGTCTCCTGGCGCATCTTCGATGCTGAGGTCTTCCACCAAAATATTCTCGCCGACAATTTTGACTCCCTCCCCACCGGATTTCAGACCTCTGAAAGAAAGAACGGTCTTGTCCATTCCTGCTCCTTTTATTTGAACCTGTTTTTTATTATCCAAAATCAATTGAGTTTGAAGGGCATAAAACCCCTCGGGAATTAAAATGGTGCTGGAATCTTCCGCCAAAATAAAGTCCTCGATGACCTTCTCAATTTCCTCCAGGGAAGCTCTTCGAAGCTTGGAAGAATCGAATGTCTGCTCCGTGGTGGAACTGCCGCAGCCGAAGGCTGCCAAAATCAAAAGTGCGAAAATGCTTCTCTCCAAGAATTTCATAGGTTTTTGGGTTTTGGGTTCTGCCCCAAAATTAGTTTTTGCCTAAAAAATACTCCTTGAGAAAAATCAAATAATCAGAAATAGATTTCGTAGAAATTGCAAAAAGCGAAGGAATTTTTTCCTGCGGTAGTTTGGCTTAGATTTTTCCCCGTATCCTGGAAAGGGTTTCGATACTCATGTCCAGATACGAAGCGATTTGACCCACAGAAGCTTTGTGGATGATTTTGGGTCTGGATTCCATCAGACTGAGATACCGTTCTTTGGCGGACTTAAACTTGGTAAAAATCAACAGCTCCTCCAGCGCGATATAGTATTGCTCCAGGATGATTCTATAAGCTCTTTCCAGCGTGGGATGAGTTTCAAAAAGCTCTTTCAACTCCGCATAGCTGATTTTTCCGACCGCAGAAGATTCCATTGCCTCAATGTTTTCATACCCGGGTTGTCGGGAGATAAACGAATACATGGAGGTGGTAAACTCCCCTTCCAGAGCAAAAGACACCGTAATGTCTTTGTTGTCTTTGAAATAAAAACTTCTCAGAGAACCTTCAGCCACCAGATACAAATGGTCACAAACTTCTCCGGCCCTTTCCACCAAATCTCCCCGATCTAGTTCAATGAGTTGAAGTTTGCTTGCGAAGGCTGTTTTTGCATCTTCCTCAATTTCAGGAAAGCGGCTAAAGAGATTAAATATTCTTTCCATTGGTCAAAAAAAACATATGAGATTATAGCGGTCAAGCGTTAGATTTACGAAAAATAAACAGGTTTTAAGCTATGAAAAAAGTTTTGTGGGTTTTCTTTATGATGTTATTTGCCAGTGCAGCCCAAGCTCAGTTTGGCATTAGAGCAGGATTCAGCTCCGCGAATTTTTCGGATACTAATTTCAGTCCAAAATCAGGGTTTCATGCGGGGTTTTATTATGCCACCGGTTCGGATTTTATTCACGTCGAACCAGGATTGCAATTTGCCCAAAAGGGCTATACCGGAAATGACGACATGGGAGTCGCCATCGATGAACAGTTAAATTACCTGGATATTCCGGTTTTGGTCCGGTTTAACCTCCTTCCAATCGTCAATGTTTTCGCAGGTCCTCAGGCTTCTTTTTTGCTTTCCAGAAACTACCAGCTGGGATCGGTCACTTCCAATAGCTTGGAGGTATTGGCCGGATATGATTTGGCAGGTGTGGTAGGAGCCCAGGTCCAAATCCCTTTTGGACTTAATCTTCAAGCCAGCTATGACATTGGACTTAAATCCCTGAATTATTTTAACACCGATGTCAAAAACAGGGTATTCAAAATTTCCCTTGGATATTCTTTTAATCAATAATCAGAGGAGCTGTCTCAATTTCCGATTGGCCACATGGAGTGCCTGTCCGGTAGACAGGTAGTCGAAGGATCAGACTGACAAGAAGAAAAAAATTGAGACAGCTCCTTTACTTTTTGATCCGGTTGGGATTTTCTTCGATAAAGGATTTCCAGCCTTCATTTCTTCCTCTTGTCTGGACCCTTCCTTCGTGAAAATGATGGCAAAGCGCCACCGCCAAGGCATCCGTGGCATCCAATAGTTTGGGCAATTCGGCGATTCCCAGGAGATTTTGCAGCATAGCGGCGACTTGTTCTTTAGAAGCGTTTCCGTTCCCAGTCACAGATTGCTTTACTTTTTTTGGGGAATATTCCGTGATCGGAATTTCTTTGGAAAGAGCCGCAGCCATGGCAACACCTTGGGCTCGTCCCAGCTTGAGCATGGATTGGACATTTGCTCCGTAGAAAGGAGCTTCCAAGGCCACAGAATCCGGGGCAAATTCCTCCAGAATCCCAGATATCCGCTCGAAGATCTTCTTGAGCTTTAACTCATGGTTTTCGTATTTCTTCAGATGAATGACTCCGAATTGCAGGAGTTTATACTTTTTACCTTCTGTCAAAATCAGGCCATATCCCATCACATTCGTGCCGGGGTCAATTCCTAAAATGATTTTTTCTTTCGGGGCTTTTTGTACTTCTTTGCTCACCTCCGCAAGTTAGCCGAAAAGATGATCTGTTTTTACCTCATTTGGTGTTTTGGATATTTTGGGGCCTTGACTTGGCTAGCCCGGCATTGGCCTTCTAAATCCTTGGATTCCCATTTTCCCAAAGCCGAATTTCCCCGGGTTTCCGTGATTATTCCTTTTCGAAATGAGTCTCGGTTGGTTTCTTCATTGGTTTTAGCGCTAAAAAATATCCACAGTTCTGTTCTGGAAATTTTGTTGGTGGATGATCAGAGTGAGGACGATTCTTTTGAGAAATTTGTCCAAGGCGGCGAAGAGATTCCCAATCTTCAGGTGTTGAAAAGTCTTGGGATAGGGAAAAAGGCCGCTTTGCAAACTGGGATTTTGAAGGCCAAAGGGGAAGTGATGCTAACTACCGACGCAGATTGTACTTTTACTCCAGGCTGGGTTTCTGAAATCCTGGGTCCCTTTCAGGATCCCAAAGTTCAGCTGGTGGCTGGCCCGGTAATTTCGGAAGATTCCAACGCGTCGTTTTTCTCCCGATTCCAACAACTCGAATGGGCCAGCATTCTACTTTTGACTCACTATTCTTTCAAAACCGGAAATCCACTCATGTGCAGTGGTGCGAATCTGTCTTTCCGCAAAACAGCCTTTGAGCAGGTGAATGGGTATGCCGGAAATGAAATGTTCCTTTCTGGGGATGATGAGTTTTTACTCAAAAAAATCCATCAAGTCTTTGGCCCAGAAGCCTGTCAATATCGGCCGACTTTGAAAGCCTTGGTGCATACTGAGCCTCAAGTTTCTTGGAGTGAGCTCCTGAATCAGCGCGTTCGGTGGGCTGGAAAATGGAGGCTCCACCGATCTTTTTTTCACGGATTGGTGACCCTGCTCGCTTTTTTTGTCCAGTTAATCTGGATAAGTACCATTTTTCTTTTTTCTGTCGGGCAACTGTCCCTCCTGGCTTTTGCGGGTATTTGGTTGGGGAAAATGTTGGCAGAGGGTTTCGCTTTTCGCAAGGTTCTGAAATCTCTTGACCTTTCCTTTTCTTGGATAAGCCTGCTAGCGACCAGCCTAATCCATCCTTTTTATGTACTTGGAGTCGGCCTAGGAACCATTGGGGGAAAATTTTCCTGGAAAGGCAGGTCCAACTGAAGTTTGATTAATTTTAGGTTTCAAACTTTGGAAAATGAGCGACGAAGAATTTGATCTCTTGGATGAATTGTATTTTGTGCAGCCCTATGAGTATCTCCAATCAGCCTTGGGTTGGGAGGATGAATTGATCTTGAACACGCTGGAGTCACTTTACAAGAGTGGGATGATCAAATGCCTTTCTCAGCCTGATGAAGAAAGATTTGATGAAGTAAATATTTCGGAGGAAGGAAAAATCCTCTTTTTTCTAGCCACTAAAAAGGGCCTGATGGCCCATAATACACTTTGACCTTGACCAATACTTCCTATAAATATCAACGAAAGGAGCTCGAGCTAAAAGCTCTGCTCGAAATCACGCAGGCGATCAATGAAAATCAGTCTGAGGTGGTTTTGTTGAATATTTTCAAATTCACCTGTCTGGTCCATTTGGAGATCAAATCTTTGATTCTTTACGTGGCCAAAGAGGATGTTTTTGAAAAGAAAATTGCCCACGGGATCAAGGGGAAAGTGCCCTCCGAGCTGAAGTCAAGCCAGGTCATTGATCAAAAGGAAAGCGGGGAATTGCAACTGGAGCTGGAGGACGGATATTCCTTCGCAGAGTTGGAAACCTACCTTCCGGTATATCATAAGGATAAAATGCTTGCGATATTATTCCTGAAACGGAAATCGGAAGGACATGAGCTGGATCTGGATTTCACCCAGGCCATTGCAAATATTTTGGTGGTGGCTTTGGAAAATAAGCGATTTGCCAGAAAACAATTGCAACAGGAGGTGCTCAACCGGGAGGTCGCCATCGCTTCTCAGGTTCAACAGATGCTATTTCCTGCCGAATTGCCCAATACCCAAGAGCTAAAGGGGAAAGTGACGTATTTTCCACATAGTATGGTAGGAGGTGACTATTATGACCTGATCCGAAAGGGGAAGGAGAAAGTCTATTTCTGTATAGCAGATGTCTCCGGAAAGGGAATTGCAGCTGCCTTGCTGATGTCCAATTTTCAGGCAACCCTCCGGACGCTCTTAAGAAGTGATGCGAATTTGGAGGTGATCGTTCACCAGTTGAATTATACCCTCTATGACAATACCAAAGGAGAGCGGTTTATTACGTTCTTTCTCGGGGAATATGATTTTGCCCAAAAGCGGCTCCGGTATGTGAATGCCGGCCACAATCCGCCGATTCTTTGCTGGTCCCAGTCCAAAAAATCAGAATTATTGGAAGCGGGAACCACCATTTTGGGAGCGTTTGAGGAGCTTCCTTTCCTGGAAATCGGCGAAAGAAATTCCTTGGAAGATTTCATCATCCATCTCTACACCGATGGATTGACAGAAGCCATGAATTCCAAGGATGAAGAATTTGGAGACGAGAGATTTCTCAGCTTTGTTGAGGAAAATCTTTGCGAGGACCCTGAACTGTTTCATCAGCGTTTTTTTCAGAAACTGCAAAGCTTCTCCCAAAATGTGCCCCTGCGTGATGATCTTACCTTGTTGTCCGTAAAATTTACCTAATCATGGTCTTTCATTCCGTCCCAAAGGCAGTCCAGTTACTTTTTCCCAAAAGGAAGTGGAGCGGCGATCCTGCTGAGAATCAGGTATACCTGACCTTTGACGACGGACCTGTTCCGGGGGTCACGGATTTTGTCCTTGAACAGCTTCGGATTCGAAATCAAAAAGCAACTTTTTTTATGGTCGGGGATAATGTCCGCAAACATCCAAGACTTGCAAAGGCTGTCCTGGAAGAAGGGCATTTGATCGGAAATCATACCTTTCATCATCTGAAAGGCTTTCAAACGGCTCAGAAAGATTACTTCCGGGATTTTCAAAGGTCTGAGGAAATGTTTCAGGAAGTTTTGGGGAAAGGAACCAGAGTTTTTCGTCCTCCCTATGGAAGCCTGACCCCTTTGCAAGCAGGCCCCATTCGCCAGAGCCATGAAATCATCATGTGGGACGTCCTTAGCGGGGATTATGATCCCAAAGAAAAGCCTGAAAAAATCCTTTTGGAAACCCAAAAAAGAACTCTTGCAGGAAGCATTGTGGTCTTTCATGACCAGGAAAAAACCGCCCAAACTCTCCCCAAAGTCCTTCCTCTTTACCTTGACTTTTTGCTGGAAAAGAAATTCAAAACTGCACTGCTTTGATTTTCTGGCTTGCCATAGGGATTTGTGACTGGGTCATTTTGCAGCTTATTCTCCAGATTGCTTTGCTATCCCTGCGCTGGAAAGATCACCGGGACATTCTATCGGAAGATTTGCCTGAAGTTTCAGTCTGGATTGCCTTAAGAAATGAGGAAAATGAGCTTCCGAGGCTCTTGAAAAGTCTCGAGGAATTGGACTATCCCTCCCATAAAATCCGGTTTTTGCTCGCAGATGACGGAAGCGAAGACGGTACCCTTTCGACTTTGGAAGCCTGGGCTCAAAAAGGAGAGAATAGGATTATTCTAAAGTTGGGAAAGGAGGATTTCGGAAAATATCATCCCAACGGAAAAGCCAATGCCTTGGCGATTCTGGGAAAAAGGGCCTCCGGAGACTATTATTTCTTTACAGATGGAGACTGTAAAGTTCCTAAAAACTGGATTAAAGAAGGTGTTTCCAGCATGCATGGTAAAACCGGGATGCTGATTGGAATTACCCAAGTGAAGAGAGGAGGATTTTTGGATCAGATGCAGGAATTAGACTGGTGGAATACCCTGGGTCTGGTGAAGGTTGTGACAGATCTTGGACTCCCTACCACGGGTTTGGGAAATAACATGGTGATCCGCCGTGAAGCCTATGAGGCCAGTGGAGGTTTCGAAAACCTCGGGCCGAGCATTACCGAGGATTTGGAGATTTCAAGGGCAGTACGGAAGGCAGGATTTGCCATTCAGCAGCAAGTGTCTGAGGACATGTTGGTGGAGACCAAAGCAGAGCCTTCTTTTGCTGCTTTATTGGTTCAGCGGAAGCGTTGGGTAGCAGGTGCCATGACCTTGTCGCTGGGCTGGAAAGTGCTATTGTCCATTCAGGTCTTTTTCTTTCCGGCAATCCTTTGGCTGATTTTTGAAGATTTGGAAATGGGAGTAAGATGGTGGGTTTTGAAAATCGCCATGCAGTCCATTTTCATTTTGTTTTTTGCAAAAAAGGCAAAAAGTACCCCTCCCTTGTTTTCGCTGATTCTTTATGATTTTTACCTGTTGGCTTCCTACTGCCTTACAATTCTTTATTACTTTTGGCCTTCCTCTGTGCAATGGAAAGCCAGAAAATACCCATGAACCTAATTGATACCCACGCCCATATTTATTCCACGAAGTTTGATTCTGACCGAGATCAGGTGATTGAGGAGATTCTTCAGGCTGGAATTGAGCGGATATACATGCCCAATGTAGATGTAGAGACTATTGAGCGATTGCTCGACTGCGAATCCCGGTATGGAGATTTGTGCATTCCTATGATGGGTCTCCATCCCTGCGATGTCAAGGAAGATTTTGAGCAACAACTTGCCGTGATGGAGGATTGGCTCAGCAAGCGTTCCTTTGCTGCGATCGGAGAGATCGGGACGGATCTGTATTGGGACAAAAGTACTTTTGAGATTCAAAAACAGGCGTTGAATATCCAAGTGGAATGGGCTATGGAAAAAGACCTTCCTGTGGTTTTGCATTGTCGAGAATCCATAGATCAAACCATTGAATTGATCAGAAAGGTGCACAATGGTTCTCTGAAGGGAATTTTTCATTGCTTTACCGGAACTTTAGATCAGGCCAAACAGATTATCGATATGGGTTTTTTGCTGGGGATTGGAGGAGTGGTGACTTATAAAAACGGAGGACTGGATCAGGTATTGCCCCATCTGGGATTGGATCATTTGGTCTTGGAAACGGACGCTCCGTACTTGGCGCCGGTTCCATTTCGGGGGAAAAGGAACACCCCTTCCTATTTACCTTATATTGCGGAAAAAGTTGGAGATCTCCTCGGATGCTCCAAAGAAGAGGTTGCCCAAAAAACCAAACAAAATGCCTTGAGCCTATTTAAAGAGATCAAGCTATGAACTATAAAATCGTAAGGCTAAAGACCAGCGGGAAGATAGGAAAGACTGCTTCTGTCTTGATCGTATATACCGGTGGTACCTTGGGAATGGCGTATGATGAATCTGGAGCCTTGGTTCCTTTCAATTTTGGATTGATCCTGGAGAAAATCCCCATTCTGTCAAATATGAATATCGCCATTACGGTGATCTCATTTCCCGAGCCTATTGATTCTTCCAATGTGACTACCAGCCACTGGAGAGATATGGCCTATATCATTTATGAAAACTACGACAGCTACGATGGATTTGTGGTTTTGCATGGAACAGACACCATGGCCTATTCCGCCTCCATGCTGAGTTATATGCTTCATGGACTCAACAAACCCGTGATTTTTACGGGAGCACAGTTGCCTATATCTGCCATGCGATCCGATGCCCGGGAAAACCTGGTGACCTCTTTGGAAATTGCCACAGCCAAAGTCAATGGAAATCCCATCGTTCCGGAGGTGTGTATTTTCTTCAACCATATGCTCCTGAGAGGAAATCGGGCGAAAAAAGTACAAAGTATCCATTTTGATGCCTTTGAGTCTGAAAATTATCCTCCCTTGGCAGAGGCAGGAATTGTCATTGATTACAATACCAATTCCATTCGGCCTTTTGAATCCCAAAAGAAGCTGGTCAATCTGAACAAGCTGGACAATAACGTGATGGTGCTTAAGCTTTTTCCGGGAATCACGGATAAGATTTTGGATTCTTGCTTTGCCATACCGGGATTGAGAGGGGTGGTTTTGGAAACCTATGGTTCGGGCAACAGCCCCTCAGAGGCGTGGTTTATGAAGTCATTGGAGCGGGCCATCAAAAAAGGATTGATTATCCTGAATGTCTCCCAATGCAACGGTGGCCGGGTGATTCAGGGCAGATACGAGACAAGTAAGGAACTGTTGGCAGTAGGAGTGGTCAGTGGTGCGGACATGACCACAGAGGCCGCTGTGACCAAACTGATGTTTTTACTGGGGCAGGATTATACCAGGGAAGAAATCTGTACCAAACTAACCCAATCCCTTTCCGGAGAAATTACTGCCTGATTTTTCAGGTTTTTTTCAAGACGGTTTGGATTCGGGAGGAATAATAATTTTCTTTGCACTCCGATTCAGAAATGGGTCGGCAATCCGCACAGAGAGGTGTCCGAGTGGTTGAAGGAGCACGCCTGGAAAGTGTGTATACCCCTAAAGGGTATCGAGGGTTCGAATCCCTTCCTCTCTGC
>JAJLJS010000095.1:0-1728 GCA_033844545.1 Cyclobacteriaceae bacterium
CGGAAGTAATGCCAGTAAGGTCATCGAAGATGTAAAGCTCAAACTTAAAGAACTGGAGAAAGACTTCCCTCCGGGGATGAGTTACGAAATCAACTACGACGTGTCCAAGTTTGTGGATGCCTCAATCGATAAGGTCATGCACACCTTGCTGGAAGCATTCGTGTTGGTGGCTTTAGTGGTATTCCTGTTTTTGGGTGACTGGAGATCTACCTTGATCCCAGCGATTGCGGTGCCGGTCTCCTTGATCGGAGCCTTTGTGTTCATGCAGGTTTTTGGACTGACGATTAACCTGATCACACTGTTCGCCTTGGTTTTGGCGATAGGAATTGTGGTGGATGATGCGATTGTGGTGGTGGAGGCTGTTCATGCCAAGATGGAGGAGGAGCACCTTTCGCCTTACAAAGCCGTGAAAAAGGTCTTGGGCGAAATCAGCGGTGCCATTATCGCCATCACCCTGATCATGACGGCAGTGTTTGTCCCTGTGGCTTTTATGACTGGACCGGTTGGGGTGTTCTATCGGCAGTTTTCGATTACGATGGCCAGTGCTATTGTGCTATCAGGGGTTGTGGCGCTGACCTTGACCCCGGTGCTTTGTGCGATGATCTTGAAAAACAATCATGGCAAGCAGCGCAGGAAATCTCCGGTGGATAAGTTTTTGGATTGGTTTAATGGAAAGTTTGAAAAACTGACCGGCAAATACATAGGCCTGCTCAACGTGATTGTCAACAGGAGGGTGGTCACTTGGGGTATGTTGGCTGCATTTGCCTTTGGGATTTTTGCAGTGGATAAAACTCTTCCTTCCGGATTTATTCCCAATGAGGACCAAGGGATGATTTATGCCATCATCCAGACTCCTCCGGGATCCACCTTGGAACGTACCAATGAGGTGTCGAGGGAACTACAGAAAATCGCAGAGGAGATCGATGGGATTCAATCAGTATCCTCCTTGGCAGGGTATGAAATCCTGACGGAAGGCCGGGGATCCAATGCCGGTACCTGTTTGATCAACTTGAAGGATTGGTCTCAGCGTCATCATTCGGTGCATGAAGTCATCGAGGAATTGGAGGAAAAAACCAAGGATTTGGGTGCGGTGATCGAGTACTTTGAGCCACCGGCTGTACCGGGTTATGGCTCTTCTGATGGTTTTTCGCTACGTCTTTTGGATAAAAACAGCACCATAGATTACCAGGATTTTGACAAAGTCAATGCGGATTTTATGGCCGAATTGAGAAAAAGGCCTGAATTGACCGGGCTCTTTACCTTTTTTGCAGCCAATTATCCTCAGTACGAGCTGATCATCGACAATGAGCTGGCGATGCAAAAGGGAGTCTCCATCGGCAAGGCCATGGAAAATCTGGACGTCCTGATCGGCAGTACTTACGAGCAAGGCTTTATCCGTTTTGGAAACTTCTTTAAGGTTTACACCCAATCTGCTCCGGAATACAGAAAGCTGCCCAGCGATATTCTTAATCTGTTTATCAAAAGTGAGCATGGGGAAATGGTGCCTTATTCCTCCTTTATGCGGATGGAGAAAACTCAAGGGCCAAACGAAATCACACGCTTTAACCTCTATACCTCTTCTTCCATCAAAGGGGTGCCTGCTCCGGGATATACCAGTGGGGATGCGATCCAAGCGATCCGGGAAGTGGCTGAAAAGACGCTTCCCAATGGCTATGATATTGCCTGGGAAGGGCTTTCCTATGATGAATCCCGAAGAGGGAATGAAGC
>JAJLJS010000096.1:0-34721 GCA_033844545.1 Cyclobacteriaceae bacterium
GATCATGAAGCCAAAATTCAAAAGACTGGCTGGAGAAAATCCCAATGCGGTTTTTGTGTTGGTGGATGCCGAAAAATTCCCGAATTCCAGAAAACTGGCTCAGGTGAATAACCTGCCCACCTTTGCAGGCTTTAAATCAGGTGCCTTGCTCACACAGGTTCAGACCAATAAAGAGGAGCAGCTAAAATCTTTGATTCATGAAGTTACCGGTAATTAAGACGATTCAGAGAACCTGCACTGCAGAGCAAATCGAAGCTACGTTGACCGTGCTGGAGAATGTTTCCGAAGCTCCGGCCTTGAAGGAAGCTGAGCTGGATGTGATCGGGGAGTTGATTTCCAACCTTTGCGGAGCATTGGAAGTACGGGAAATGATTGCGGAAGGAATGTCTGAAAAAGAGGCGGGAAATGCATTTATGAAAAAAGTATTGGGATCCATCGACCGATAGGTTCCCAGCTAAACAGGGTTTATTGTCATGGAAATAAGGGACCTCATTGAGGTCTCTTATTTTTTGCCTATTCAAATATCTCCCCCACATGCCGGTCTATATTTTCCGACATTTTATCCATAGGCAAATCGTTGGAATCGGTACCAAAGGGCTCTTCGATTTCCTCGGCAATCAATTCCAAGCTGGCCAGCACATAAAATACAAAACCCACTATCGGAGCTGCCAAATACCCTAAGGTAAAAGAATAGCCTATCGGTAAAGTCAGTGTATAGAGCATGATAAACTTTTTGATAAAGGCACTGTAGCTGTAGGGAATTGGCGTGTTGAGAATCCTTTCGCAAGCGCCACAGATATCCGTAAAACTGGATACTTCCCCGTTGAGGACAATCAACTGGTCCCCGCTGATCTGACCGGAAAGGTGAAGCTGATGAATACGGGCAAACATCTGCTTGGCTACCTGATTGGGCACATGTTTATTCATGTCCATAGGGATAAAATGCTCTTTTGCAGAATCTGAATCAGCTAGGCTAAACTTCGTTTGATTGGACTGAAGATGATCTTTGAGGACATAGGCATACAAAGGAATGATTCTTCGGAAGTAGCTTCGATTGTCCTCATCCGATTCAGGAAGCATTGCATCCAGCTTGATGGCAAAATTTCGGCTGTTGTTTACCAGATTCCCCCAAAGTTTTCTTCCTTCCCACCAGCGATCATAGGCTGTATTGGTCCGGAAGACCAACAGCATGGAAATCACAAAACTCAGCAGGGTATGCATGACGGGTAGATTTCGAAGCCAAGAGTCCGAGGGGAATTTGAAAAATTCCAATTCCAAATAAACAATCCCGGCAGAATAGGCGATCAGGAAAACAATCATCGGAGCAAGCCGAGTCAGGGTATCTGATTTTCGAATGACAAATAAAAACTGCGCTAAATCTTTGGTGTCGTAGGCTTTCATGCTGGGAAAGGATGTGTTATTTGTGACTCCCTGGTTTGAAAATCTTTTTCACTAATCCCAAAACACCCAAGACGATAAAGCCGATGACCAATCCCACCAAAAATTCCTGTAGGATTCCGGGGATTGCTTCAGGCAGCAGATGGTGAAAAAACTCAATATTATGGGCAAAAATACCCCCAGATACCAGCAACAGTGCGAGAGTGCCGATGACTCCCATCCCTTTGATGACCCAAGGAAGGGCATTGACCAATACTCGCCCGACCTTATCTGAAAAGCTATCTTTTTCCTCATTCAGGTTGATGAGCTTGATCCCAAATTCGTCCATTCGGACTATCAAAGCCACGATCCCGTAGACTCCCACTGTAGCCAATAAAGCTATAAAGGTCACCACCAAAATTTGATTGATCAGGGGTTCATTGACCACGGTGCCCAAAGCGATGATGATGATTTCTACCGAAAGGATAAAATCCGTCACTATGGCTGATTTGATTTTCTCCTTCTCTTTGGCTAAAATCTCCTCTTCACTGAGGTCTTCCATCAATTTGGGTTTTTCCTTTTTGGGGTGGGGAAAAAGATATTCAACCACCTTTTCAGCACCTTCATAGGCTAGGTATAATCCGCCTAGAACCAGAACGATAGTGACTCCCAAGGGAAAAAACGCACTCAACAAAAATGCAAATGGCAGGATGATAACTTTATTCAGCAAAGACCCTTTACTGATTGCCCAAAGAACCGGAAGCTCCCGGTCAGAGACAAAGCCTGATGATTTTTCGGCGTTTACCGCCAGATCATCTCCAAGAATTCCGGCTGTTTTTTTTGCGGCCACTTTGCTCATGACGGATACATCATCCATGAGTGTTGCGATATCGTCCAACAATGCAAATATTCCTGATGCCATAATTATTTAGACTAAAGTTTGCTCACGAAAAGGTTTAAAAATAGGTCTATTTGGACCAAACCTCCCAAGGAAAGAGGATAATCTTCCCGAAAAATTATTGGCCTGATTTCTTGATCAGCTTCTGGTGGATTTCTAGCACCTGCGGAATCAACATTTTGTTTTCGGCGTTTTTGATGACAAAATCTGCCTTGGAATTCTTTTCCTCATCGGGCATTTGCTGATCGATGATGTGGTTAACCTGCTCCTCACTTCTGTGGGGATCCCGAAGCAGGACTCTGGCAACCCGGACTTTCAAAGGTGAGCTGACATTAATGACCGCGTCGAGTATTTTTTCACCTCCTGATTCAAAAATCAAGGCAGCTTCCTTGAGCACATAGGGAGCATTTTGGGTTTGTACCCAGCGCTCAAAATCTTTTCCGACTCTGGGGTGAACCAAGGCATTGATTTTTGCAACCGCATCGGGATTGGGGAAGACTTTTTCCGCCAAAAACTTTCGGTTTAATTCTCCATCAGCCGAGAAGCTTTTAGTCCCGAATTCTGACTGGATAGCAGCTTTTAACTCCGAATCATGGGCCATCAGCCACTTGGCTCGATCGTCAGCACTGTAGACCGGTACTCCGAGAATTTCAAAAATTTGGCAAACCGTGGATTTCCCGGATCCTATCCCTCCCGTGATTCCGATTTTCAAAGGAGCGGCCTTATTCATATTTAAGCTTCAGGATTTCAGGAGTTACATTTACTTCCTTGAGAAAGGAGGGAAGAGGCTGAATGCGGATGCTGATGGTGCTGTCCTGACGGTTTCTCCTTCCATAATCCAAAATCGCCTCAAATTCCATGTCCTTCAGTTCGCCGACATTACGGGCATCTACCAGGTAAGTCATGACTGGAGTGACCGATTCATCTTCCAAAGTTACGGTTTTGGGGAAGTTGATCTTTTTCACTTTCAATCGCTTATTGCCTTCCATAAAGTTCACGACAGTGAAGGAAACGTTGATTTTGTCCAGATTGAGGCTGATGACTTCAGCGAGATTTTTTTCAATGGTCAAAGGCACCTCTTCTTGGAAGTCCTCATCGATGCGGGATTGATTGAGGTTTATGGGAAACTTCCCATCGAAAATATCCAGGATTGAAGTTGGGCCTGTGATTTTGATGGTTTCAGGGTCAAATTTGATTTCCCCTTCGATCACGGCGTTTTTGGCCAGGGTAAATGAGGCCGAGTCCAGCATAGGTTTCAGATTTCTGGTTTCAATTCGGTCAATCTTGAATTTGACCGAATCTTCCAAAAAACCTATCAATTGAGTAGGTGTTAAGAATTCCCCTAATGGCCTTTTCAGTTCCGAAGTAAGAATATGCTGCATGGAGGAAGGGTCGGCCAGCGTAATCTTATAGGGAGGCTCGTTGAGATTAAAATATTTCCGCAACAGGTCCCAACCGTTTCCGGAGATTTGGATTTGGACACTTTTGGGTAGGGGTTTTACGGGCAAATAGCGTTCTTGGTCGAATTCCCATTCGAGTGGATAATCTACAATAGTGCTGTAATTGTCCTTGTTGAGGGCATTTAAAATCCAAAAAGTGGTAGCTGCTAAGATGCAGAGAACTACCACTTTTAGATTAGAGAGTTTTTTGGATGAAATCCTCCAAGAGGATTTTTTATTTTCCGACAAAGCTCAATTTATTTGGTTGAAGTTGACTTTTTGGAAAAGTCCAATGAAATGGCTGATTTTTCTACTTTCACTTTCAATCCCCGGTCCAATTCCAAATAGACGATGTCGCCTTCTACACTGGATACTTTTCCGTGGATTCCTCCGATTGTTACCACTTCATCTCCTTTTTTGATGTCTTCGATAAACTTCTTGGTCTCTTTTTGTTTTTTCTGCTGAGGTCTGATCATGAAGAAATACATGATCAAGATGATGGAACCAAAGAGAAATACTTGTCCAAGAATACCAGCTCCTCCTGCAGAAGCCTGGGCCAAAACGGTACTTAACATGTTATTGTCTCTTCAATGGTCCAGTGGGAGCGGAAGCTCCGGCTAATTTAGGAGTGACAGAGCCCTTCATTTGAAGTCTGGTCACCGTCGGGTTGGTGTTGGCCTGAATAGTTACCGTTGGAGCCTGAGCACCGGATTTGGCAGTAGAGTTAAATACTACTTTCACAAATCCTTCTTCTCCTGGCTGAACAGGGGTTTTGGTCCAGTCAGGGCTGGTACAACCGCAGGAAGCAGTAATATTGGAAATGACCAATGGGGCTTGACCATTGTTGGTGAAATTAAAGACGTGCTCGATGATTTGGCCTTCGTTGATGTTTCCGAAGTCGTATTCCATCTCTTTAAATTGAAAAGCTCCCAGCGTACTTGGATCCGCGGAGGTCGCAGCCTGGGCGTTGACAGGCGTCACCGCAGTGTTTTGGTTTTCAAGTTGGGCGATTTTTTCCTCTAATGCTTGAATTTTTGCGGCTTGGTCATCTTTTGCACTGCATGCTCCCAGAAGAAGGGCTACGGCCAGTGCACTTAGCAAGTTGATTTTCATATCAGTTTTTACCTTGGTTGATTTGATCGATTAATTTATTGACATCGCTGAGTAGATTTTCAGCTTTGTTTTTTGCTTCGGAGATGACTCTTTTTCCCTCGGACTTGGCCTCGTTGAGATGGATTTCTTTTCCGTCCATCAGTTCATCGATGAGATCTTCCAACTCTTTTTTGTATTTGGAAAGTTGAAAGGAAAGCTTGTCCCGGGTATTGGCTCCTGTATCAGGGGCAAATAGAATCCCTAAGGCAGCGCCGACTCCGGCACCTACCATAAATGCAAGTAAGGAATTGCTGCTCTTGCTCATAGTGTTTTATTTATTGTCTAAAAGTCCACGACCACTCTTACGAATTTGGCCGCTTTCGGTTAATTCTTTTGCTAATACATCCAGCAAACCATTGACAAACTGCTTGCTTTTTGGGGTGCTGTATGTTTTTGAAATATCAATGTATTCATTGATACTTACCTTGACAGGAATGCTTGGGAAATTTTTCATCTCTGCCAAAGCCATGGAGATGATGATTTTATCGGTAAAGGCCAGTCGGTCAATGTCCCAGTTTTTGGTCTTTTGAGAGATTAAGGCCTTACTCTCAGCATCATTTTCAATCGTGAAGTTAAAGATATTTTGAAAAAACTCTTTATCCTCGTCCCAGTTGATGGCGATTTGTGGAAGTTCCTGATCCTCTGCTTCTCCGGTTTGGGCCCCAAACTTCAAGACTTTCGAGGCCAGGCTTCTGACGACTGCTTTATTTTCCGTCCAGTTAAGATCTTTCTCCGAGAAGTAATTCAAGATCACTTCGTTTTTGAAAATGATCTTTTTGAGAATATTGTCCGCTGCTTCAAGATCCTGTTCTATACTTGGGTTTTCGATTTTCAGATATTCCTGATAGGGTTCTGAGGGTTTGATATAATCCCTGAACCATTCCCGGATTTCCAATTCGATGTCATCCAAGTTAACATGGTTTCGGGCTACCGCGTTCCGATAGTCCTGAGATTCCTGAATATTTTCCAGGACTTTATTATTCGCCAGGTTGAGCTCATTGCCATAGGCAAATGGCTGTTCCCCCGAAAATTTCCTTTTCTTTTCCATGTCCTTGGCTACATGCCGGGCAAATGCCAGCAGTAATTCGATGGACAAAAGGTAAAGTTGAGGAATTCTCTCTGCGGAGACGACCATGTTTTTCAATAAGAAATCTCTGTCCTTCTGGTTAGCCTGATGAAATTGCTTCAAGGCATCCAAAACCACTTGTTTGATTTTTGGACTGGCCTCAGAGGATTTGAGAAGGGCAGTATTTTCCAAATTTTGGTCAAATAGCTTGATCGCCACTTCTGCATCCCGGTTAAGAGCGGCCTTATCCTGAAACTCCATGCTGTTGAGGTCGGGAAGGAAAGACCCCCTTATGAAGTCTTTGGCTAGGTTTAGATTGGATCCTTTGCACTGTTCATAGGCATATAGGTTTTGAAATGCCTTGACCCTGAGGATTCTTCTGTTGAGCATAATATTCTTAAAGAGCTGTAAATATAGGGATTTTGATCTTGCTTCTCTTAGCCCTATGTGGACAAAAAAACCACCGGAATCGGAATCCCGGTGGTTGAAATAGGGTGTTTGTTTGGTATTAGAAAGGAAGTTTCACTCTGCCGATGGCCTCAATTCTTGCTTTTGCAGCTTGAATAGCGGCTTCCTGTGCGGGGATATTTTCTTTCTCCGACTTATCCAGAATGCTTAAGCAGGTATCGTAGATTTTTTCGGTTTGAGCAAAAACCAATTCTTGGTGGTAATCCCCGAAGTATTCCGCGCCTACATTGATGACCCCGCCGGCATTGATCAGAAAGTCAGGAGCGTAAATGATGCCTTTTTCCATCAGGATTTTACCATGCTTGGCCTCATCTTTCAGCTGATTATTGGCTCCGCCTGCTACTACCTTACATTTCAGCCGGTCGATGGTTTGGTCATTAATCGTTGCGCCAAGGGCACATGGAGCATAAATGTCCATAGGAAGATCGTAAATTACATTCGGATCGACCACAGTAGCTCCGGTAGCCTTGGAGATTTCTTTAAGTTTATCTTCGAAAATGTCCGTGATGAGAATCTCAGCCCCTTCTTTTACGAGGTAGTCAATCAGATATTTTCCTACCTGACCCACACCTTGAACGCCGATTTTTTTCCCTTGAAGAGAATCCGTTCCAAAAGCTTTTTTAGCAGCGGCTTTCATACCCATGTAGACTCCATAAGCGGTAACCGGTGAAGGGTCGCCAGCTCCTCCTTTGATTTGAGGAAGGCCGGTCACGTGACGGGTTTCCATAGCGATGTATTCCATGTCGGATGTTTTCATGTTGACGTCCTCAGCGGTTACATATCTTCCGCCTAAGCTCTCCACAAATCGTCCAAATCTTCTCAGGAAGGCTTCATTTTTCAATTTTGGATCACCGATGATTACGGCCTTTCCTCCGCCAAGATTAAGTCCGGCTAGGGAGTTTTTGAAAGTCATTCCTCTGGAAAGTCTAAGGACATCGGTGATTGCCTCTTCTTCGGTCGCATAGGGCCACATGCGGGTGCCACCCAATGCAGGACCCAAAGTGGTATTGTGAATGCCGATCAAAGCTTTCAATCCGGTCGCCTGATCGTGGCAAATGACCAATTGTTCATGGTCCATCGTGGTGATCTGTCCAAAAATGGATCCTTCCTTCACCGTATCCGTTGTTTTCATCTCTAGCATGGAACTTCGCTTTTTAGAATGTGTTATATTTGGGTCAAAACCTTGGAAAAAGGCAGATACAAAATTAAATACTTTTATCTGCCTTCAAAAGAATACTATCGGAAGTTTCTTGAAGATTAATTTAGATTTAAAAGTTTTTATTTGGTGAAGCCACTTTGGAGATTAAATAAGTATTTGTTGAAATACAAGGGATTGCTGCTGTTGGGGATACTATTTACTGTGATCTCTAATATTTTCGTAATAATTCCTGCGCAGTTGGTTAGAATCGCCATAGATTATGTGGTAGAGAGCCTGACCTTGTTTAGGCCGCTTACCAAGGGTGGGTTGGGAGATATTGCCCAGGATAATTTTCTCCAATATGTTCTTGTTTTCGGGGTTTTGATTCTGGTCATGGCGCTGTTGAGAGGATTTTTCCTATTCCTGATTCGACAGACGATCATCATCATGTCTAGGCGAGTGGAGTATGACATGAAGAATGAGATTTATGCCCATTACCAGAACCTCCCTTTGAGTTTTTATCGCAAAAACAGCACGGGGGATTTGATGGCAAGAATTTCGGAAGACGTGAGTCGGGTCCGGATGTATTTGGGCCCAGCAATCATGTATGGATTGAATCTTTTGATCCTTTTTCCTCTGGTGATTTCTTATATGCTTTCCGTCAATGCGGAATTGACATTTTATTCACTATTGCCACTTCCGGTACTTTCACTGAGCATCTATTTTGTGAATAACCTGATCAATGAACGCTCTGAAAAAATCCAGAGAAGTTTATCAGGACTCAGTACCTATGTCCAGGAGGCCTTTTCCGGGATCCGGGTGATCAAAGCCTTTGTCCGGGAGGAAGATTCTGCCCGGGAGTTTGCAGAGCAAAGTGAAGAATACAAGCAAAAATCCATTGATCTGACGAAAGTCAATGCCTTGTTCTTCCCTTTGATTATGGCCTTAGTAGGAATATCCACGATCATTACCGTGTATGTGGGAGGGATGCAGGTCATTCAGGGAGAGATTGGCTACGGAGTAATTGCGGAGTTTATCCTATATGTCAACATGCTTACCTGGCCGGTGACTTCCCTGGGCTGGGTGACCAGCATTGTGCAGCGTGCAGCAGCTTCGCAGGTTCGGATCAACGAATTTTTGGATGCTAAAAATGATTTGGTGAGCACTGAAAATCTGGTGGCAGATATTGAAGGAGATATCGAGGTAAAAGACCTGACTTTTGTTTATCCGGATTCTGGAATAAAAGCCCTTGACCAAGTTTCCTTTGGGATCAAAGCCGGGCAGACGCTGGGGATCATCGGGACGACAGGTTCTGGGAAGTCAACTGTGGCGAATCTCCTGATGCGAATGTATGATCCCACGAAGGGCCAGATTTTGATTGATCAAAAAGACATCCGACGCTACGATGTCGCAGACCTTAGGCGGCAGATTGGATATGTGCCTCAGGATGTATTCCTCTTCTCCGATACTATTGCAAACAATATTGGCTTTGGCTTGGACCAGCCAGAAAGGGAGCTTATCGAACAAGCAGCCAAAGATGCTGATGTGTATCAAAACATCGTGGATTTCCCCAAAGGATTTGAAACCATGCTGGGTGAAAGGGGGATTACCCTTTCAGGGGGACAAAAGCAACGAGTTTCGATTGCGAGGGCCATCGCCAAGGAACCCAAGATTCTGATTTTGGATGACTGCCTTTCTGCGGTGGATACCAAAACAGAAAATGCGATTCTTTCTGCCTTGAAAAACATCATGAAGGACAGAACTTCTGTGATCATTTCACACAGGGTGTCTTCTGCGAAGCTTGCCGATCATATTATTGTACTGGATGACGGAAAAATTATTGAAAGGGGTGATCACCAATCCCTTATGTCCCAAAAGGGTGTTTATGCCGAACTTTACGAGAAGCAAACACAGACCGGAGAGACTGTTGAGGAATAGGAGAGTCGCTTTGGCCAATTTTTCCTATCTTACTAATCCCAAGACCAAATTTTTGAATTATGGAAAAGAAGAAAAACCCAACTGCGGAGATTGAAGAAGTCTTGCAGGAAATAGGTCAAAAGATTGAAGAATTGGTGAAGAAAGGAGCCGAGGCAAGTGCAGAGGTAAAAGAAGACATTGAGCAAAAAATAAAAGACCTCAAAGAAAATAAAACTACTTTGGAAGAAGAGCTCCGAAAAGCAAAGGATCTATTGGCCAAGGAGTTCAAGGAGAAAAAGGAAGACATGGAGCCTAGGTTCAAGGAATCGAAAGGATTCTTTCGAGAAGGCTTCCGACAACTTGGTCTTGCGATCAAAGCCTTATTTGGAAAGTCTTCCAAATGATTCTCAAAAATCTCCAACAAAAAAGCTCAGGCATTGACCTGAGCTTTTTTGGTTTGCTTTATTTTCCCTGGAGAACATTACAGCGGTCATAAGCTGGATCAATGTCAATGAATACATCCTCTTTTGCGGTGACAAACCATTTTTCAAGGACTTCATCCTCTTTTCTCCTCAGAGTAGCCGCTTTCATCTTTTCGTAGTCGTCTTCCAGATTGGCTTTGTGGGCAGGGTATCTTGCTTTGTAATACAAAATGCGCACTTTGGTGCCTTCCCTAGGGTCTTCAAAGCGAATTGGCTTGGTAATGTCCCCTACTTTCATGGTATCGATGGTAAAGTACAGCACGGGGTCTTCCAAAGTTCTCAAGGAAAGCCTATTGGAATTCGTTGCTGGATCAGTGAAAAATCCCCCCGCGTCGGAAGTAGTTCTGTCTTGTGAATATTCTTTGGCTGCCTTCGCAAATTCGATTTTACCATCCAAAATTTCTTTTCTCAAGCTGTCCAGATACCGTTCTGCTTTTTTGATATCATCCTCAGTAGCAGAGGGGATTCTTAAGATATGCCGGGTGTTGTAGCTGGTCCCGCGGTTTTCCAGAAGTTGGATCATGTGAAAGCCAAACTGGGTTTCGACTGGATCGCTGATTTCTCCCGGTCGAAGGCTCAGCGCTGTGGATTCATATTCAGGGGCTAATTCCCCTCTTCTGAAAAATCCCAAATCTCCTCCCTGAGCTGCGGATCCGGGATCCATGGAGTACCTTTTAGCTAAGTCCGCAAAATCAGCTTTGCCGTCCAGAATATCCTGTTTGAACTGAGTAAGCTGGGCTAAGATTTCCTCCCGAACCTTGGGATTGACCTCAGGTTTTCGGACTATCTGTCCCACTGTAGCTTCTGAGGTGAACAAAGGAAGGGAGTCTTTTGGAATACTGTTGTAAAATGCTCTGACTTCAGCCGGAGTGACCGATATGCCTTCGGTGATTTTACCTCTCATCCGTTGGACGATCAATTGTTCCCGGATGACATCTTCAATTTCGGATTTAAGTTGGTCCGCTGTCTTTCCATAGACCTGCACCAAAACACTCTCGTCACCACCGAACTGCTGCATGACCGCGCTGAACCTATTGTCCACCTGGAGCATAACTTCTGCCTCAGTGACGATGACGGAGTCGATCTCTGCTTTGGCTACCATCAGCTTATTGATCATGAGAGATTCAAATACTTCACAACGGGTAGGAGCAGAAATTCCCTGCTGGGCCTGTGCCAGTGCTTCTATATAGGTTTTTTGGACATCAGATTCGAGTAGAATGTTGTTGTCTACTTTGGCAACGATTTTATCCAGAACCTGACCAGTAGGCGGTGTTTCCTGGGCGATTACTGCCGTGATCGGCAGAAGGAAGAACAGGAAGGATTTTAGTCGTTTTTGAAATTTCATAGGGATAAGCATAATCTGAGATTCGTAGATCAGATCTCTTTTTGGTTTATTGGTTCAAGGCAAGATAAGTTTCCTCCTTGATGGAAGGATTGATGACAACCGGATATTTGGATTTTAGCTTTGCAACTAGTGTTTCCTCCAGGTGTTTCTGGTAATCCCGGATTACCAATCCTCTGGATTCCTCGAATTTTCTGGGTCCGGCCGGGATTTTTTGGCCGGTCAACACCAAATAAGTGGCTCCGTCCGCTTTGATTTCCTGGAAGCTTTGGTTCAGGTCAAGGTTGGACAAAACCGGATGATTTCTGTATTCATATACTCCGGATTCTGTTTGGAATGCCAGAGGAGATTTGGATTTGAGTTGACTTTCGAAGGATTGGATGATGGATTCGTTATATCCGTTTCCTGCCAGATGGGCTTTGGCTGCATCCAGGCTGTTAGGATCAAGAATTTTTACCAAAAAGGCTTCAATTCGCTCACCCCATTGGTAATTGTCCAGGTTTTGCCTGAAATATTCCCGTTGGCCCAAGGAATCGGTTATTCCCTTTTCCCAAACTTCCTTGTTCATCAAAGAGAACAGCAATATCCCGTCCCGATATTCCTTCAAGAGCATTTGGTACTCTTTGTTGGTGGCCTCTAGGTCTTTTTCCTCAGCTTTGGCCAAAATTTCGGAGACAAACCGGTCATACCAGAAATCGAAGGTTGGTACTTTTCCTCGGTTAATGATTTCTTGGGTTTGGCTATACTTCCCGAGATCCGCGGCGGTATAGGTTTTGCCCTGAAAGGTAAACAAAGCGCTTTCTGCCAAAGGCGAACTAGCCAAAAGGTTTTGAAATTCTGAAAGGGGAGAATCGTTTAATCTGACAGAAAGGGATTGGACCGTTGGCTCATTTTCCTGAAATCCATAGCGTGACTTTTGAATTGCGACGACTTGGGATTGAATCACATTGGATCTGGAGTCTCTGAGAATTCTTGACCGAATGCTTTCCTCCATTTCTTCGAAAGAATCAATGGGCATTTTCCCTTCCAGACGAAGAATATGATAGCCATACTGGGTTCGGAGCGGTGGGGAAACTTCCCCGATTTCAGTCAGGGAAAAAGCTGCCATTTCGAATTCCGGGATCATATTCCCAACTCCAAACCAAGGCAATACGCCTCCCCGGTCTTTGGTTCCCGGGTCTTCCGAGAAGTTTTTCACGATATCTTCCCATATGGTCGATTCTTTTTGAATCTCCGTGTAGATATCTGCGATTTTCCGTCGGGCATTTTCTTCTTGGGTAGGGTCAGCAGGATCAAAGCGCACCAAAATATGAGAAACTCTGACCTGTCCTGGGTTTGGCTGGCGATCCTTTACTTGAATAATATGGTATCCAAAATTGGTCAAAACTGGGTCGGATACCTGGCCAACCTGCAGCCCATAGGCAGCATCTTCAAATGGCTGTACCATCTGGAGGCTGGTGAAATAGCCCAGATCACCTTTGTTGGCTAGGGCAGAGGGATCGTCTGAATATTGAACAGCCAGGTCGTTGATGTTTCCGGAATTCTCAATTTCCGACTTCACCTTCAAGGCCATTTTTAGGACGATCATGCTGTCTTCCGTGGAGGCATTGGGAGGAAACTGGAACAGGACATGGCTGGCTCGGATAATCTCCTGCATCCGGGAATAGGCTTTACGGAGTTCACCCTCTTCTATGGAATTTTTGATCAGGAAGGGAGCAATGAGCGTTTCTTTAAACGAGGCAAATTCGGACTGAAACTCTACGGTTTTATCCAAGCCAAGCTCTTCTGCCTCCCGCACTTTGAGCTGATAATCCACAAAGAGTTCAAGATTTTCCTCAAACTCTTCCCGACTGATTCCCGGTGAAGTCTTATCTCCGCTTCCCTTAGAAATCAGGTATACCATGTCATCCTTGTAAACAGGCTTTCCCCCCACTGTCATCAAGACAGATTGGTTTTGGTTTCCTTGGGCAAGGACACTAGGGGTAGGATAGCCCAGAAAGGTGAAGATTAACGAAAAAACGAATGCCGAAGCGGACCGGTGATTCATGAATTGGTATTCCTTAATTTAGGATGCAATGTTACAAATTTATCAGTAATTCAGGGAGAAAGCCGATTGCTCCTGGTATTTAACCAAAATTAGGATCGGAACCATTTGATCAAACGGCAGGTATTGGTGCCGTTGTTGGATTCAAATTCGATCTCATCCATGATCTTTTTTACCAAAATGATGCCTAACCCACCTTTTCGTTTGTCTAAAATGACTTTTTTCAAATCGGGGGCTTCATATTCAAGGATATTGAAGGCTTCTCCTTGGTCTGAAATTTCAAAAATTATTTTTTCGGGAGCATCTTTGATTTCCAGGTTAATCTTGTCTTGGGGATTGCATCCATGGGAATGGATGATCAGGTTGGCACAGACTTCTTCCACAGCCAATGTCACCTGATGGCGGTCAATTTCTGACATGGAATATTGCTGAAGGGATTTCTTCAGAAAATTCCGCAATTCAGACAGCGCGGAGGTTTGACACGATATGTTCAGCCGGTGATTCATTTAGTTTGCCAGTGCTTCCGATTTGGTAGAATATATTGGGATTAATTGGTCCAAGCCTAAAATTTTAAAAACTTCAAAAACTTTTGGGCTCAGATCTGAAATTTTGAAGCGGATATCTTGATCCTGGAAGTCTTCCAGATAGGACATGAATACCCCCAATCCTGCGGAGGAGATGTATTCCAGCTGGCTTCCATCGACCAAAATCCTCTTGGATCCGGAATCGATCAGCTCTTTGATGACCTGATCCAGTTCTACGGAGTTGCTGGCATCCACTTCACCCCGAAGGCGGATGATGTCGTAGGAGCTTTCTTTAGTCTTTTCCAGGTGGAGCATAAGGCGATAATTGGGTAAGTATTTACTATTTCACTTCTTGGGGCAAAAACTTGACCACCATCATGGAGTAATCGTCATCGATCATTCCATTTCCGCCGACAAAGGCATGAAGGGAGTCAATTAACAGGTTTTGAATTTCTTTTGGAGTTTTGTCTTTGTGGATTTCTACCAGACTTCGGATTCTTTCAAACCCAAATTGTTGACCCTTTTGGTTTTTGGCCTCTACTATTCCATCAGTGATCAACACCAATATGTCACCGGATGAATAGGGAAAGGTTTTTTCCTGAACGTGATTTTCATATTTCCGGTTTCTTAAAATTCCCAATCCCAGTCCATCAAAGAGCATGAATTCTGACTTCTCTTCCTGGGCATGGTAAAATAAGGTAGGCACATGACCTGCCCGGGCATGACAGATTTTTTGGACTCGGATATTGATCAGAAAAACGGAGGCGGTGATAAAGTGATTTCGTTCCAGGCATTTGCTCAAGGCAGCATTGGCCTTGATCATGAACTCCCCGGGACTGAGGTTGAGTTGGATCAAACTATGGAAAACTCCCTTCATCTGGGACATGTGGAAAGCCGCTGAGGTGCCTTTTCCGGAAACATCCCCGATAATCAAGACATATCGGTCTTCATCAAGCTGAAAGGTGTCGTAATAATCCCCTCCGACTTCATCTGCTGCATTGGAATAGGCGCAAATCTCAAAACTCCCCGGATGATCCAGTTTGGTCGGCAAAAGCGCTTTTTGTACCCTTTGGGCGATTTTCAATTCTTCCTGATACCGTTCGTTCTTGATTGCCTGGTTGAGGAGCCGGTGGTTTTCCACGGCGATGCAGGCCTGTCGGGAGAATGTTTCAATGATGCTGACCATTTCCTTGTTGAAGCCTTCTTTAACCTCCTTCACCAATATCATCTTTCCGATTTTGGAATGGTTCACTTCCAAAGGGATGATCAATGCAGACTCGAATTTGGGATGGATTAGCCGGATATTTTGGGGTCCATGGGGATCCTGGGATTTGTGGGACTCTGAGGATTGATCTATGGCAATAGTCAACTCATCCTGGGTTTTGGGATCCAAAAACCTGCGTTGCGAAATGATGGTTTCAGTGCCATGGGAAAGGATTTCCAGCCAGGCCCCATCGGCGTAAGATGCACTCATGCAGGAGTCCATCAGGATGTCCAGAACCTGTTCTTCATTTTCTTCGGGTTTGATGGATTGCGAAAGCCGCTGGAAATTAATCGCCTCGGTAAGTTTTTGCTCGAATACCGAAGAGGTCGGCAGATTAAACAAAGTGACCAAAAAACTAAAAAGAGCATAGAGAAAGATGAAAATGAACAGGGCCACCAAGAATAGGTTGTCCGTTAAATTCACCTGATAAACTTCCGCATTGCTGTAAATCAAAAACCTCCGGAAAAGAAATCCGGTACAGATCAGAATCAGGAATAGGAAAAGAAGAGATTTCCATTTTTCCTTGAAGTTTAGGTAAGGAATCCACTTCAGGTTGCCGGCAAGCACTACCGAAATGACCAACAGGATGACCATGCCAAAGATGAAGCTGTAGTCTAGATTGTTTTTGTTGAAAAACACAAAAAACATGGCTACCAATAAGGCAAACTCAAAGGCTTGCCATTGTTTGACGACTTTTTTGGTTTTTTGGTACAAAATCAGATGTTTCCAAAGCAAAGCTGAGGAAATGAGAAAAATCGTGGTCAGCGCAAAATTGACATGGTAGAAGAAATTCTTCAGGAAAGGCTCATCCCCGAGCTTACTCTCTCCAAGGGAATAATAAAACAGCTCGATCAACAAGGCTACCACGGTGGCAAAAATACCGGTAGATGCTGCTCTCCAAATCAAGCTCAAAAAATCCTTTTGCTTGTTTTTTTCAATGCTGTGGGAGTAAAAAAAGTAAAGGGTAAAGAAGAACAAAATCTCCAGAATCCAAGTGATTTCGCTGGAGATTCCGGATTCCAAAGCATTGAGGATTCCAAAAATCCGCACCAAATCCACAAACAACAGGGCCAGCCATACCAAGATGGATAGCAGCATGGAAAGTTTGCCGATATGGATGGTGGGGAGTTTGAACATGAATTCGCTTTCGCAAGTATACTCAAACAGATTTGAACCTGATCAAATTAAACTAGGCTTAGTATACCCAGCCCGTTAAAAATTCTAAACGGATTCAGATAACCACCAAGTCCATCACGATGCCTTTCCCGATTTTTTCGTCAATTAAGGCTAGAACTTTGGATCTGTTGAGCTGTAGTTCTTTTTTGATAGGGCCCGAGGTAATCTTCACATAAAGCTTTTGATCTTTGATAAACACACTGCTGGTTCGGTCAGCAATTGTTTTTCCGACAATTTCTCCCCAAGAATTCACCACTTGTTTTTCCCTGAATTTTCCTTCCAATCGATAGGCTTTCAAGAGCTCATTGAAGGCCTCTTCTAAGGGTGCTGATTCTTTTTTTCTTCCTGGAAATCTATCGTAACTCATACCTTCAAATGAAAAGTTCAGCAGCTATGCTGTCCGCCAAAAGCTTACCGCTTTTGCTCAAAGATAGGTGATTCCTTTCCCGAAGGAGCCATCCTGCCTCCGTTAATTTTTGGATTTCTTTGGATTTGATCTGGGAAAGGTCCTTCCCAAATTCCTCCTCAAACTTTTCCAGGTCAAGCCCCCAACTAGTTCGCAAAGTGGTCAAAATTCGCTCGTTTGCCCGTTCGCCCGTAGATTCCTCCTCTTCAATCAGGCAGATTTTACCAGATTCCCAGGATTTGAGGTAGAGCGGATTGGAAGCAGGATTGTGCCCTCTTTTATTCCCGTCAAAGGAATGTGCACTGGGGCCAATCCCTAGGTAGGGAATTCCTTTCCAATAATTGGTGTTGTGCAAAGCCCAATGGCCTGGCTTTCCAAAATTCGAGATTTCGTACTGGGCATAGCCTGCTCTTTCGGTTTGTTCCTGAAGCCATTCAAATTGCTCTGCGACAAAATCTTCATCGGCGGGCTGAAATTTTCCCTTCTGTGTCCATTTTCCCAAAGCTGTTTTTGGCTCCACGGTTAAGGAATAGGCAGAGAGATGTCCGGGATCCTGATCCAGTGCAATTTTCAAATCTTTCTTCCAAAGTTGATGGTTGGGATGTGGAAATCCATAAATCAAGTCGAAGCTGAACTTTTCAAAACCAGCTTTCCGGGAAATTTCGATGGATTTTCTGGCTTGCTCGGCAGAGTGGGAGCGGTTGTAGAACTTGAGGATTTCTGGCTGAAAACTTTGGATTCCTAAGCTCAGGCGGTCAATTCCCAAGTTTTTCCAGTCCTGTAGTTTTTCTGGGGATAAGTCATCCGGGTTTGCTTCCAGGGTTGTTTCCTGAAGCTGTGTGGGAAATAGTTGATGAACCTCTTGGAGCAAGGAAGCAAGATGCTCTGTGGCCAATAGGGAAGGAGTTCCACCTCCAAAATAGACCGTCCGAATTTCCTGATCCCTCAAATAGTTTTTCCTAAGATTTAGCTCCACTTTCATTGCCTTTACCAAATCACCCATTTTGGACAGATTGGTGCTGAAATGAAAATCGCAATAATGACAGGCTTGTCTGCAAAAGGGTATGTGGAAATAGATGCCGGCCATTTGAATTCAATTAATTTGCAAATATAACCATTCCATTCCCCCGCCTTGAAAAGGAAGTTTTTATTCTGGGTATTGATTTTAGTTCCAATGATAGGATCAGGGCAGGATCATTTCCAGATCCAATGGGGTATAGAGGGAAATTTTCAGAAGCTTTTTTTCGAGGATTCCTTGAAGGCAAAAAATGCTGTGGATTCTATGCTAAATTCTATTCGGTCCATTGGCTATTTGGAATCAGAAGTAGAAAGAGCCAGTCATGGAGACACGTTAATCTACCAAATTCAGTCTGGGCCACAGTATTTCTGGTCCAAGGTAGCGATTGATGACATCCCTGAATCTTTCCGAAAAACACTGGGCCCACCGGGCAAGGGGTATTTGGAGCCCTATCGGTGGTTAGAGGAGATCCTTAGACTATCGGAAAACAAGGGCTATCCCTTTGCGAAAGCACAGCTGGATAGCCTGAAGGTGGAAGGCCATTCCCTACAAGGCAAGGCATTTTATGAAGCAGGGCCATTGATCAGTTGGGATAGTGTTACTATCCCCCAAAGTTCAAAAACCAATTTGGCCTACCTTCAGCTGTATTCTGGGATGGAAATTGGGAAGCCTTTTTCCCAAAAGCAATTCGAAATAGCCATCCAAAAACTCAGGAGGTCCAATTATTTCACACTGAATGGACCTCCCCAATTGAGTTTTCAAAACAGATCCGCTATCCCGTATTTTCCGATAAAAGACAGAAGAGCGAATGTGTTTGATGGAGTGATTGGGTTTTTGCCCAATGAAAATGAGGCAGGGAAACTTTTGGTGACGGGGCAGGTGGACCTGCAGCTATACCACCTAGGAGGAAAGGGTAGAGATATTGCCCTTCAATGGCAGCGGCTAAACATCCAATCCCAATCCCTGGAACTTGCCTATCGGGAATCTTACATTTTTAAGTCCAAACTGGATTTTGGAACTCGATTTTCCTTACTCAAACAAGATAGTTCTTTTGTAAACCGGGAGTTTGAGTTGGATTTTGGCTATCAAATTTCGGATTCTGGATATCTTAAATTTTTCAGCAACCGCAAGGCTGGGGATTTATTGGAGACAAATTCTGCAGGTAATTCTGGGGAACTTCCAGCTGCAATTGACTACCGATGGACCCAATATGGACTTAAGGCAGCCTGGGATTTTCGGGATGTGGTTATTTTTCCTCGAAGAGGAGCAATGTTTCAAGCGAATTTTTCGGTTGGGAACAAAAGAATTTTGGAAAATACGGGTATCCCCGAGAATGCTTACGAAGGAATAGACGAGAGGTCCCTTCAAATTCAGGGAGGGGTGGAAGGGGAAAAGCATTGGTATGTAAACCCGAATTGGGGCATGTGGATGAAAGGGGCTGCTGGTATTCTTCAAAATGACAACCTATTTCTCAATGAGTATTTCAGATTGGGGGGGCTGAAAACTATCCGGGGATTCAATGAAAAGTTTTTCTTTGCCAGGACTTTTGGGTATTTATCCATGGAGCAGCGTTTGTTTTTTGGGGAGAATACCTACCTGATGGCATTTGCGGATGTGGGGATCTTGGAAAACCCCTATAATTCTCCGAAAAAAGACCAGCCGTTTTCATTTGGAACAGGAATCAATTTGGACACTGGCGGAGGATTGTTCAGTTTTGTATTTGCATTGGGTAAGTCCAATATTCAGCCCCTTTCCTTTGAATATGCCAGAGTTCATTTTGGATATCTGGCTAGATTTTAGAGTAGTATTAGTTATGCTTAGATCAATAACCTTTTTGGTTTCTTTTCTACTTCTGTTGGGCAATGCCAATTCCCAGGTGCTGGAAAATTACAATGGGAAAAATGAAGAGAGAAATAGGGACAGCTGGATGATCAAAGAGACCCAGTTAACCTATCAGGTCAACCTTCAAAGTTACCCTTTGGCCAATCTGTATTTGCAAGTACCGGAGGAGTGTACGGTATTCATGGATGGCAAGCTGTGGTTTATTTCAGACAATGACACTACTGTTCTTACGCCTTTGACCAAGGTTGTGGAGGAATTTGGGAGTAAAGAAGTGGTATTAACCCTGGTGGGAAAAGAACTGGATTCCGAGAAGGTTACGGTCCAAAAGATCCTTTCCCTTCCCGCCCAAGAATCAATAGAAAACCCGGAAGAAGGCCTGCTCCCATTGGTTCTCAGGACAAATTATCATCAAGGATTTGTTGATTTTTATTTCGTGAGTCTGTTTCTGATCTTATTTTTTCTGGCCATTTATCGTGTAGCCTATCCTTACCTTTTTTCAGTCATGCTCAGTCCGCTATCTGTCATCAATGCGGAGGATTTTTCAGAAAGCGGGAGCTTGAGGAAGTTTTTTTCCTTTGACATTCAGATGTACCTGTTTATTGTGAGCATGATGATTGCCCAGGTAGTCTTGACAGTTGGGATTATTTTTAAGCCAATCCAATTGACGAATTGGTTAACCATGGATTTTGTCAATCTGCTATCTGCATGGATTGGATTTTCCATTTTGATTTTGGTTTTGACTTTCGGGAAGTTTATTACCATTAGGATTATTTCCTATCTGTTTGATTTGGGGAAAACCGATTTCGCCCATTTTTTCTATTTATTAAGGATGATGGTGTTTTCCGTGGCCCTGGTTTCCCTGACCACAGCAGTACTGATGGTCAATAACTTCGGTTCCTTGGTGTCGAATTTCCCTTGGTTTTTAACTGGGATGTTTTGGATATACCTTTTGGCTATTCTAGGATTGTTCCTAATAATGGTGAATAGATTGAGTTTTAAGAAATACCATTTATTTACTTACCTTTGCATCGCAGAATTAGTGCCCTTTTTGATCTTTTCTAAGTGGATTTGGGTATTAATCAATTAACGATTCTGAATATCTAACTAGGAATAATTGGCATGAGTGCAGCTTCCAAAGACCGTTTAAAACCCGTTAAAAGCATTTTAGTATCCCAGCCTAAGCCTACCGACGTCAATTCGCCTTACCTTCAGCTCGCTGAAAAGTATAAATTGAAAATTGACTTCAGGCAATTTATCAAGGTGGAGCCTGTTCCTCCCAAAGAATTCCGAAAGCAGAAAATAGATATTCTCAAGCATACCGCGATCATTTTTACCAGCCGGAATGCGATTGACCATTTCTTCAACATCTGCAAGGATTTCAAAATCGAGATGCCTGCAGAAATGAAATATTTCTGTATTTCAGAGCAAACGGCCCATTACCTTCAAAAATATATTGTGATTCGAAAGCGAAAGCTTTTCGTAGGCCAAAAGACCGCTCAGGACCTTTTTGATTATTTCAAAAAACACAAAAATGAGAAATACTTATTTCCATGTTCTGATATCCGGAAGGATGATATTCCAGACTACATGGAGAAGCTGGGGATTTCTTACACTGAGGCGATCATATACCATACTGTAGCAGCGGATCTTTCGGATCTTGCGGATGTGAAATATGATATCCTCGCCTTTTTTAGCCCATCTGGAATAAAATCATTGAAGCATAACTTTCCGGATTTTGTCCAGGGAAAAACAAGGATTGCAGCATTTGGACCCACTACCTCACAAGCAGTCAGGGATATGGGATTGATTTTGGACATTGAAGCACCCATGCCCAATGCCCCAAGCATGACCGGTGCACTGGAACTTTACATTAAAAAGGCCAATAATTTGTAAAAGAAAGAATCATTTTATGTGGTTTTTCAGTTAAAATTCTTACACTAGTTAAAAATTGAAGAACTCGCATACAAATGGTTAATTTCTGCCGATTGAATGATTTTTTGAAGGTTTGGGTTTTAGTTGCCCTGTTTTTTGTAGGTACAGAAATCGTGCAGGCACAGCAGGATGCCCAGTTTACCCAATACATGTTTAACGGCATGTTTTACAATCCTGCGTTTGCGGGGAAAGACGGGGGCTATAGATTTTCTGCCCTTCATCGGACCCAATGGGCGGGGTATACCACTGCCTCTGGGCAGGGTGGAGCGCCTGTTACCCAGCTTCTTACGGCACAAGGCCGATTGGATAAAAAGAAAATTGGATATGGGCTTACGATCGTCAATGATCAAATTGGGCCTTCGAATAATTTGGAATTGAATCTCCAGGGTAGTTATCATAAAAAAATCCGGAGGAGCAATATTAGTGTGGGAGGATATATAGGTGCATTTTCGAGTACCCTTGATTATGGAGAGTTGGTGGTGGTGAATCCTGAGCCAAATTTGCCAGGCTCGGGAAAAGAAAACCAAATCGCCTTGGATTTTGGTGTCGGGGCAATTATTGACAGAGGAGATTATTATATTGGTCTCAGCAGCAAGCATTTAAACCAGCCAACATTCGATTTTGGAGATGCAAGCTATGCCAACCAGCTGAAGAATCATTCTTATTTATTGGTTGGGTACAGAGTCAGGCCAATTGGACAATTGAGAATTGAACCGAGTTTTCTGATAAAAACGGTCTCTTTAAATAATTTTTCCTACGATGTGAGCGTTATGGCAACACACCAAAATAAGATAAATGCAGGTCTGGCATTCAGGGGAGAGGAGTCTTTGTCTTTTATTTTGGGGTATAGTTTGCTGAAAGACAATTCCCTGAAACTTGGCTATGCATTCGATTTTGTGGTAAGCGGCTTGGAAGCAAAATCTCCGACGAGTCATGAATTTATGTTGAGGTATGTCCTTCCAGATGTGGCTCAGCAAGTAGAAAGGGTAATCCAAAGGACTCCTAGATTTAGGTTCTAATAGTCTGAAAATGGGTTAGAAAAGCATTTTACGCCTTGAAAATTAAAAGGTTTAAAATTGGCAGATAATTTGCTTAAATGGAATTTATTGCGCTAAATTTCGACATCTAAGAGAGTATTAGATTAGGAATAATTTGATGATTTCAAAAACGTCATTTATGTATAAAAAAATGAATCTTCGCTTATTGCCTCTAACTTTTGGTTTGGCGATAGTGACACTTTTGCCGAGCTGCGGTCTCTTCAACAAGAAAGGTTCGGCGAGTGAAAAGGCTAATAGAAGAGGTGAAGTGACGGGTGTACCTAAGCGTGCAGGTTGGTCTCAAAACCTCCCGATAGACATGGTACCCGTTAAGGCCGGGACTTTTTGGATGGGGCAATCAGATGAAGATATTGCATATACCCAGTCCTCTATGAACAAGCAGATTACCATATCTGAATTTTTCATGGATAAGTACGAAGTTTCAAACAACAAATACCGCCAATTCCTTGAGGCAGTTAAAAACGGAGAGCTTGCCACTGGCACTCCGACCACATTAAAAGATCCTCCGACATTTAATTACGATGAACTGAGACCTGATACTACGGTATGGAGTACCAGTTTTTCTTACCATTATGGAGATCCTTTGATGGAGTTTTATTTTGACCATCCTGCTTTTGATAATTATCCGGTAGTGGGTGTTTCTTGGGATCAGGCAAAGCAATACTGCGAATGGAGAACGTACCACCTTAGAGCAAACGATGAATCAGACTTTGATATGCCTGGATTCAGATTGCCTTCCGAAGCTGAGTGGGAATACGCAGCCAAAGGAGGAAAAGACGTTGCGAAATACCCATGGGGTGGTCCTTACCTGAAAAACAAAAGAGGCTGTCTGATGGCAAACTTTAAGCCTGGAAGAGGTAACTATATCGATGACGGATTTGCCTACACGGCTCCAGTGGATGTTTTTGCACCCAATGGATTTGGTCTTTATAATATGTCCGGAAATGTGGCTGAATGGGTAATGGATGCCTACAAAGCCACCTCAAGAGTAGACACTTGGGATTTGGACCCAGTATACAACGACCCGAATGAACCAAGAAAAATCGTACGGGGCGGAAGCTGGAAAGACATCGCACATTATTTGGAGACTTCCACCAGAACTTATGAGTACCAAGATGTGGCCCAGGCCCATATCGGATTCCGAACTGCAATGACCTTCATGGGCAGATCAGGATCCATGGATGTCAAGTCCACCAAAAGAACAAGAAGATAAACCACAATATTAAAAAAAACCTAAACCTTAATTCCTTAATTAAAAATGGCTAGTAAAGGCAATTTCTTTTATTCCAGCGTGATGCCAAAAATCTATGGTATCGGTGCTGCAGTTGTAATTCTCGGTGCGATGTTCAAAATCCTTGATTGGCAAGGTGCAAATATTATGATCGGTGTAGGTTTGACTACCGAAGCAATCATCTTTTTCCTTTCTGCCTTTGAGCCTAGACAAGAGGACGTGGATTGGAGCAAACTTTATCCGGAATTAGGGGAAGGAGGTAAAAAGTCCAAAGGCGATGAGGTTTCTGCCAAGTTGGATGACATGCTTTCAAAAGCTAAGGTAGGCCCTGAATTGATCGAAAGTTTGGGCAAAGGCATGCAAAACCTAGCCACTTCTGCTCAAAAAATGGGGAATTTAGCCGATGCTGCTGTTGCCACCAATGAATATGCGACGAACGTTAAGTCCGCTGCAAAAACATTGGCAGACATGAATACTTCCTATAGTAAAACTGCTGCGGCTTTGACAGAAATGTCTTCTGCATCTGCAGATGCAAAAGCATATCACACTCAGATTCAAACTGTAACCAAAAACCTATCAGCTTTGAATTCTGTGTATGAGATGGAGCTTCAGGATGCAAATAGCCATGTGAAAACTTTGAACAAGTTCTATAGCAACATGACAGCTGCGATGCAGGGAATTACAGAAGCAGGTAAAGAAACGGAAGCCTTCAAAACTGAATTGGCGAAGTTGAATCAAAATGTAAGTTCACTCAACAAAATCTATGGTGGAATGCTTTCTGCCATGAAAGGTTAATCTAATCCAAACATCTAAAGATTAGAAAAACAAAAAGATGGCAGGAGCAAAAGAGACACCTAGACAGAGGATGATCGGGATGATGTACCTGGTTTTGACGGCCCTATTGGCCCTCCAGGTAAGTAACCAGATCCTTCAGAAGTTTGTCCTTATCAATGACGGTATGGAGAGAACTTCCAGAAATTATATTTCCAAAAATGAATTCACCGTAACCTCCATCAAGGGGACTGTGGAAGAGCAGGGAAACAACCCTAAAGATGTTCCCAAAGTAGCCGCGGCTCAGCAAGTAAGAGAGGCGACTAAGGAGGTTTATGCCTATTTGGAACAACTGAAGCAGGATCTAATCACCCAGGCAAATGCAAAAAATGAAGAAGGAAACTTCGTTAACGCAGCCTTGAAAAACACAGAGGTTCCTGGAAATATGTTTGCCAATAATGGCAAAGGAGATGAATTGAAGGAAAGGTTGAATGCTTTTCCAACTCAAATCTCAGGGATTTTGAATGGGATTGGCATTACAGGCGTGACTTTCAAGCCAATAGCCTTAGATGCATCGGAGATCGAAATTTTCGCCAATGACCGTGAGGTTAGAGGCAAAAGCTTTACCAACCTAAACTTTGTGAAGTCACCGGTAGGAGCAGTGATGGCGCTTCTTTCTCAATTCCAGAATGAAGTGTTGAACATTGAAGGTGAGGCATTAAGTCAAATCACTCAATCAATCGGTTCTTTCTATTTTAAGGCGGATATTTTGGAAGGTAAAATTGCAGCTGTATCTAACGTGGTCGCTGCAGGAACAAAATTCGAAGGGGACATGTTTATTGCCTCTGCGTCTTCTTCTGCAGCTCCGACCATGACTTTGAACGGAAGAGCTGTCCCTGTAGAAAATGGATTTGGTAAAGTGGAATTTACTGTGCCTCCAGCTTCTAACTACGATGATAAAGGCCTTTCCAGACAAGTATTGAAAGGTGAAATTGTTACCAATGTCGGTGGCGAAGATCAGGTGATTCCGGTGGAATACGAATACTTTGTAGCCCAACCGGTAATTAAAGTATCCTCAGAAGTAGTTCAGCAGTTGTATGCAGACTGCGCTAACGAACTATTGATCGAGGTTCCTGCCTTGGGAAATACGTATTCTCCTGATTTTGCCATCTCCAATGGTCAATCCATTAAAGGTAGCAAGCCTGGTCAGGTGACCGTAGTTCCTGGTGCATCCGGAAAAGTTACCATCGGTGTTAGTTCGGGTGGAAATAAAATCGGTGATGTATCGTTTGATATTAAACCTGTTCCTGCTCCAACCATCAAAGTGGTAGGTTCTAATGGAAGTGAAATCGATATCAGTCAAGCGCAAGCCATTAACGTCCTTTCCGGAATTAAGATTGTTGCGGCACCAGAACCAACTTTTGCCAGAACCATGGCCAAAGATTCCAACTTTGAAGTGACTGGAGGAGAATTAATTCTTCTTAGAAGTGAGGTTCCAAGACAAACAGTACCTATAGGGGGAAGCATGAGATCCCTGTTGGAAAGTGCCAGACCTGGAGATGATATCGTTGTAAGGGTTACTCAAGTGACAAGAACCAACTTCAGAGGAAATAAAATCAACTCTGAATTAAGAGAAATCAAGAGGATTGCCGTTAAATAAGCAGTCCTCCCAATTACGAAAGCTATGAAACGATTTGTGCAAAAAATTTTCCTTGCTGCCTTAGCCCTAGCATCCTTGGCGCCTTTGGCATCAAATGCTCAAGTGGCGACCAGTGTCAATCCTTCGGGATTTGGGGATCGGCAGTTTAAAATGGACACTGTGTTTTCAGTGAAAAGAATCAGGGAAGATGACAAAATGTATCAAATCTCTGTGTGGAGGAGAATTGATCTCAGAGAAAAATACAACCTGAGCTTATACGGTTCTGGGGACAATAAGTCCAATGGGATCGTGAATCAAATCTATAAGGCAGTGGTAGATGAGAATGCCCTGGAGGTATTCGGAGACGAAGATTTCACGCAGCCACTTTCTATCGCCGAATTCCAGGAGAACTTCTGGTTGTCAGCAAATGGCGACTCCATCTTTGTAAAGCAATTGTATTACATAGATTTCAAGGAAGACTTTGTTTTTGAAAAGCATCATTCCAAAACCATATTTGATATCAAATATTTAGAATTGGTGATGCCTTCCATTACCAATGCTAATGCAGGACAAAAAACCATCGCTTATATTCGGTACAAGGATTTCGTAGAGTATTTCAAAAATCATCCCGACGCTCGCTGGATCAATTTCCAGAATATTTCCAAGAGCCTGACCTACGACGAAGCTTTTGAATCCCGCTTGTTTAGATCAGTAGTCCGGAGATTTACCAACCCAGATGAAGCATTAATCGCTGATATGGTGAAAGGAGATCATCCTAACCCAGAGATGCAGGCTTATTTGGATGCTTTGGCTTTTGAATACAAACTATTAGAATTTGAAAACTCCCTATGGGAGTGGTAACAAAAAAGGGGCTTAGGCCCCTTTATTTTTTTCCTTCCATTCGAGTAAAATTCTCGCCCGGTTGGTTCCAATGACTTCGGCCAATTCCTGCGCTGTTGCTTCCTTGATTTTTTTTACAGACTTAAAATGCTTTAGCAATCTGTCCGCTGTATTTTCTCCAATTCCTGGAATAGCTGTCAGCTGCGTTCCAAATGCATTTCTGCTTCGTACTTTTCGGTGGAATGTAATGGCAAATCGGTGAGCTTCATCCCGGATTCGTTGCAGTAATTTCAGACTCTCTGATTTTTTGTCGATATGAATAGGATAGGAGTCTTCAGGAAAATAGATTTCTTCCAGCCGTTTTGCTATTCCGATTATTGGCATTTGACCATACAAACCGATTTCCTTCAAAGCTTCAACAGCAGAAGAAAGCTGACCTTTGCCCCCATCTATGACCACTAGTTTTGGGAAAGGTTTCCCTTCTTCCTGTAGCCGCTTGTATCTTCTTGAGACGATTTCTTTAATGCTGGCAAAGTCATTTGGGCCTTCAACCGTTTTGATATGAAAGTGCCGGTATTCCTTCACGGCTGGTTTTCCATGGAGGAAACAAACCATACTCGCCACGGGACTTGTTCCTTGGATATTGGAATTGTCAAAACATTCGATATGATCAGGGATTTCCGGAAGGCTTAGATCCTGTTGAAGTTGTTTCATGACTCGGTCTTTTTTATCTTGATTTAGTCCCTGTAGCAATGCTTTTTCCTTTTTATAATAAAGAGCATTTTTCAGCGATAACTCCACAAGCTTCCTTTTATCCCCAATCTTTGGGACACTGATCTGGAGCCCTTCCACCGGGTTTTCAAATGGAATATTCACCAAGGTTTCTTCAGCATCACTTTGAAATTGATCCTGAAGACGGATCAATGCTGTTAGCAAAAGCTCTTCTTCGGTTTCATCCAAGCGTTTTTTCAGTTCAACATTCTTGGAAGTAATCATGGCCCCATTTTTTACCCTCATGTAATTCACATAGGCGGTCTTTTCGTCTGCAACTAAGGTACACACATCCAAATTTGAAATGCTGGGATTGGTGATCAGGGATTTAGCCTGGTATTTTTCCAAAAGGTCCAGCTTTTCCTTCATCCTTTGGGCTTTCTCGAATTCAAGATTTTCGGCCAGCACCTGCATTTCCTGTCGAAAATAGGATTTTGCCATACCCAAGTTGCCTTTGAGAATATGTTTGGCATGATCCAAATCCTTCAAATAGTCAGCTTCTTTTTGAAATCCAACACAAGGCCCTTGGCAATTTCCGATATGATATTCCAAACAAACTTTATATTTCCCCTCTGCGATTTTGTAGGGTGAAAGATCCAATTTGCAAGTTCGGATGGTGAACAATTCCCGAATCAGATCCAGCACATTATTCATGGCTTTGACACTGGCAAATGGGCCAAAGTATTGGCCTCGCTTGGGAATTAGTTTGCGGGTAGGAAATATTCTCGGGAAGTTTTCCTTAGTCACCAAAAGGTAGGGATAGGTTTTGTCATCTCGTAAGAGAATATTGTATTTGGGCTGGACTTTCTTGATCAGGTTGTTTTCCAATAACAAAGCGTCCAACTCAGAATCTACCAGCGTAATTTCTATGCGGGCAATTTCCTTGACCATTCTTCTGGTTTTCAGATTGGTTCCGGAAAGTTTGTTGAAATAGCTACTGACCCTCTTTTTCAAACTTTTCGCCTTCCCCACGTAGATCAATTCATTTTCAGAATTATAATACTTATAGACTCCCGGATGATCCGGAAGCTGCAAATGATCTGATGGAGAAAATGAAGAGGATAGCATGGCCTAAAATTAAAAAAACAGACCGGGAATCGATCTGTTTTTGAAATCTGTAATTGAAATGTGGCTAGAAGTCATTCTTTTTCGCATCGTAATCAAAGTCAGCAAATCGCTGACTTTCCTGTTCGTATTTGTCGCAGTTGATTTCAATGCTCAGAGGTCTTTCCGGTCTTGGGAATGGTCCTTTTTTATATCCCAAAGAAGGGTCAGCATAGACTTTGGTCATGTATTTTACCCAGATCGGCCTGGCTGTTCTCCCGCCTTGTCCTGCAATCCAACTCCTAAAGTGAATGGCTCGGTCATCACCTCCGACCCAGGCTCCGGATACTAGGTCTTTGCTGACTCCCATATACCATCCATCGGAGGCATTTTGCGTAGTTCCTGTTTTACCGCCAAGTTCATTGCCTTCTCTCAAAGTCCAGGGTACTCCTTGGGAAGTACCGTCTTCCTCTTCAAAACCACCTCTCAGCATATACAGCATCAGATAAGCGTGTTCTTCTGTCATGGCAGGGCGTTTCTTTGGAGTGAATTGTTGGATGACATTTCCATTCTTGTCCTCGATCCGATCGATATAGAAAGGGGTGGTATGTTCCCCTTTGTTGACAAAAGTGCTGAAGGCTCCAACCATTTCGAATACAGATACATCATTTACCCCAAGTGCCAAGGAAGGCACTTCTTCCAAATCGCTGGTGACACCAATTCTTTTGGCAGTTTCCATGACAATTCTCGGGCTGAGTTTTTTCATCATATAGGCCGTTACCGAGTTGACAGATTTTGCCATGGCTTTTCGGATGGTCATTTTTTCATAGGAGAATTTCCCATCTGCATTGGATGGGCTCCAGGCAGGTTGGCCCGGAATATAAACTTCCACTGGCTGGTCTACAACTGAGTAGCAAGGACTGTAGCCATTCTCAATGGCCGCGGCATAGACAAATGGTTTGAAGGTAGATCCGGGCTGTCTTTTTCCCTGTCTCACGTGGTCAAACTTGAAGTATTTGTGGTCAATTCCACCCACCCAGGCTTTGATGTGCCCCGTATGTGGATCCATGGACATAAATCCTGTTTGGAGGAATTTCTTGTAATATCTCAGGGAGTCCATCGTGCTCATTAGGGTATCAATTTCCCCCTTTTCCCAAGAAAAGATCCTCATTTTCTTTTTCTCATTGAGCTTGAGATTGATCGAATCGGTGTCGTTGCCGTAGCGGACTTTGAGGAGTCTGTAGGCTTCGGTTCGTTTCACCGCATCTTCAATGAAGTTTGGAATTACTTTCCAATTTTCATCAATCCAAGGTTCACGGGTGCCCATTTCTTTGAAAAAGGCTTTTTGGAGCTCTGACATATGTTCGCTTACCGCTTCTTCCGCATAGCGCTGCATTCGGCTGTCAATGGTGACATAAATTCTCAACCCATCTCCAAATAGATCATAGGATGAACCGTCAGATTTGATGTTTTCCTTGGACCACTTCAGCAGATCAGCTTTGACCACTTCACGGAAATAGGTGGCAAGGCCTTGGTTATGATTTTGGACCTTGTAATCCAATTCGATCGGTAAGCTCGACAGGGAATCGTATTCTGTCTTGGTCAAAAAATCATTCTTGACCATCTGGTTCAAAACCGTATTCCTCCTTCTCAAGGAATTTTCCGGGTTGAATACAGGGCTATAATACGTAGGCGCTTTGAATAGTCCCACCAAAACTGCTGCCTCCTGGACTTCCAGCTCATGGGGATCTTTGTTGAAAAAAGTTCTAGCTGCAGTCTTGATTCCATAGGCATTAGAGCCAAACTCGGAGGTGTTCAGGTAGAGTGTTAAAATCTCATTTTTGGTATAGGCTTTCTCCAACTGAGTAGCCACAATCCATTCTTTCGTTTTGATGATGAGCATCCGCAATCCGGGAATATTGCTGAGGAAGCCTTGGCTGGCATCGTTTCGGGTTTTAAAGAGGTTTTTGGCTGTCTGCTGGCTCAGAGTGGATCCACCACCTGCATCCTGTCCCAAGAGAATGGATTTCACAAAAACCCGGATCATAGCCTGGAGGTCAATTCCAGAGTGTTCTTCAAACCGCTCATCTTCAGTGGCAATCAACGCCTGAACCAATTTGGGCGAAAGGTCCTCGTACTTCACAGGGCTTCGGTTTTCCCGGGCATAAGTACCCAGGAGAACTCCGTCAGCGGAGTAAAGCTCTGAGGCAAGTTCACTTTCCGGGTTTTCAAGGGCCTTGAAATCCGGAAGATTGCCAAAAAGCCCCAGGAAATTCACACTGACCATCCAAACAAACAGGATGAAGAGGACTATGCCTCCAAGGAATGCAATCCAGAGGTATTTTATGGTTTTACCTGCCCATTCGGGAAGGGTTGGTTTAGCAGTTCTAGCCATAGTTTACTGATACATACTTCGGAAGAAGGTCAAATATTCTTCCACATTTTTGGTTTTATTCAGAATCTGAAAGTTTTCGATAGAAATAAAGAAAGAATTTGCTTTGATCTGGTCCGTCAAACCCTCAGAATTGAATTCTTCTTTGAATTTCTGATAATAAGCCAATGCAGCTTCTGAATTACTAAAGGGGCTGATGATATATATTGCCTGTTGAGGTCCCATATTCATATTTCCAGTCCGTAATCTTGAGTTTTTGAACTGAGACGAATGGAAGTTTTCCAAGTCCCCTAACAAATTTTTGGCCTTTTCCAGTTCATCGGGTGTCATTCCGATGACAAAGATATGTGTTTGCGCCTCGTTTACTTGGTATGGCGTGTTTTCCGGTAATTTTCTTCCTGGAGCCAAGCTGACTTTTTCGGCCAGTTGTGCGGTGGAGTCTACTTGTGCTGAATTATTGGCGTTGAGTTGAGCAAGCTCTTCTTCGGAGAGCAAAGGTCTGAGCATATTTCTTGCCAAATTCGCCAATGCCTCATCCTGTGAATTTTCTATAAATCCTTCTAAGCGTGACTTGAATTTTTCTCTGGATTCGAGTTTTCCCACCACCATGACATCCAAAAGAAGTAGCTTCTCTGTGTTTCTGGTCAAGGGATATTGCTGTAAGGTGGTTCGAATGGTTTTTGCTGCCTGCTCGTAATTACCGGTGTAATAAGCATTGTAGGCTGTTTCATATCCTTTCGAAGATTCCACGTAGGCCAAATTTCCGGAAGCTGCATCCGGATTATTGACCGAATAGGTATATTGAGAGTCAGGATATTCACGATTAAGCCTTCCGACATATTGCTGGAAATTTCCTCCGGTATCCTTTTGGGCCAAATACAAAAGGTAATATGCCTCAGGTTTGCGGGAGGAATTCGGGTAATTTCTAATCAGGGTCTCCAGATTGTCAATGCTCAGCAAAGGCTCATTGAATTCAAAGTAGAGTAATTTGCCCAGTTCAAAATAGGATTCTTCCAGTTCCCCATTGATTCGGATGTTTTCCTGTGCGGTGTTTGGAATTTGTGAAAGCAGACTTTCTGTTGTTGGCAAGGAGGCAAGGATGGAATTTTGGTTGGAAGCAGTGGAATCCAAAGAAGGCACGGGAGCGCCGGTCTGCCCAGAGGTTTGAAAAATAGCAGACCTCCTCCTCCAATTGTCCTGAAGAGGTCTGTTTCCCCAATTTCGATTGAATTCAATGGCTCCTTGTTGCATGGCGACCCCATTGTCAAAATAAAAGCTTGAACCGGTTTCCCTACCCGAAAAAGCCAGGAGGTTATTGAAAATATTGCTGTTTTTCGGTTGTTGTTTGGCTGCTGCTTCCTTAAGCAACCGTTCTTCTTCGGAATCAATATAGGCCAATGCCCAAGCTTCTTGCTCCTCCGGTGATTTGCTGGCGAGATAAATCAAGCTGTCGTTGAGAAGAATTCTTTCTGTGTGAAAAACATACTGATCCAGAATGATTTTTTGGTTTTGGATTTCCTGAGAGACAGGATCCTCAGCCTTGATAAAGGTCAGCGCGCTATCCAAATAATACTTTGTCGCCCTGTAATCTTTGAATTCCTCCAAATTGATTTGAGCAAGCTTTTGGTAAATATATCCTTTGATTCTCGGGTTGCTTCCGGGTTCTTTTGCAGCTTGATGGAGCAGGTCCACAGTCAGTGCAATATCTCCCTGCTTCTCTTCAAAAAGTGCCTTTTCGTAAATCACCACATCTTTGAGATCTTTGTTTTTGGTGTCTTTGTAGAGATCATCATAGTAATTCCTCACCTTTCTCAGGTCTTTGGAGGCATTAAGTTCAGCCACTTGCTGGGCATACAAAGTTGCGAAAAAGCTCCTTTCATAAGGGGGATTTCCTTCCTGAGATTTATTGTAATAGTCATAGGCCAGGGCATCCAGACCTTCCCGCTGATATCGCTGAGCCAAAATGAAATTGATTCTGGACTTTTCCTTTTTGTCTCCTACGTATTCCAAGGCCCGATCCAATGCACCGATTACCCCATTGGGATCCTGCCTGGATTCATAATAATAGGCAAGCGTCCGGTATAATTCGTAGCGGTTTTCATCATTGATTCCGGTTTCTTTGCTTAGGTAGTCAATGGTAAAATTGGCATTTTCAATTTCCTTTCGGTCGATATAAAGCCTTAGTAAACTGATCAGCGTTTGGTGCCGGAGATCCTTGTCTTTGCTGGTGCTATTGACGTATTTGAAGGCATTTTGGGCATCATCCTGATGAGCTTGGAGATAGTCGATTTTCCCTAAAAGGTAATAGCTGTCATCAACCCACTTGGATATTCGGTGCCATTCGATTGCTTTGGAGGAGAGATCCCGGGCTGAATCCAGTTTTTCCTGATTGGCTTGGATAGTAGCGGAATCTATGGGAATAAAAACAGGAAGGACTTGGGTAAAGTCTTCTTTGTAATTTTTTTCGACCTGATTGACAACCTCCTTGATTTTCTGGTCGGCCAAATAATATGCATTAAAATGAGCGGTCAGGTTGTGAAATGTCCTGTTGGTAAAGGTGTTGCGCTCGGAGGAGCACGCCAAAACAAAAATAAAGAAGCCTCCCAGGAGGAAATGGATTTTTCTCATTTTAAAATTTACCCAATTCAAATACCAAAATAGCCTTTTTGCTTAGTTTGGAACGAATCCTGTGCCGTAAAATTGGATTACCCCTCATTTGTCGTCATAATTTGGGATCTTTATCAATATTTAACTTTGCCTCATGCATCCTGACCGTCAGCCGAAGCCCCCTAAGTCGAATCAGGAAACTCCAGTGTACGTGAAATACATCGGACTTTCCTTTCAGCTTTTTGCCATTATCGGCGGAGGAACTTGGCTAGGTTGGTGGGTCCAGCAGCAAAGCGATATGAAGTTTCCAGTTTGGATTTTGGTTTTTTGTTTCGCCTCCATAGCCCTGGCGTTTTACCAGCTGATCAAATCCATGCAACAGGATAAATAGGAGAGTTGAGCTTTTTGGGGTAATTTTGCAGCCCATCTCTTAAGAACCGATGAAACTGCTGAAAAACTTCCATGTTCGATTTTTACTTGCCACGATTTTGATTGCCGGATTGGTGGTACTCCTGCAACAGATTCTTCCACAAGTAGTGTCAACGTCGATCTGGTCTATATTTCTTTTTGTGCTTATCCTGTCTTATTTCGTGAGTGCTGGCTCAAATTGGCTCTATCGTCAATCTCCAGAAAATTTCATGCAAATCAAGCTTTTGGGAATGGTCATTAGGATTTTGGCATCTTTGGGGTATATCGCCTGGGCGGTTTTGGCTGGAGAGAAGAATATTATTCTGTTTATCTCCAATTTCTTTATTCTTTTTTTGTTCTACCTCATTTTTGATATCTACACCTTTATAACTAACTTGCGCCCGATTTCGAAGTAGCCCTCAAAAATAAGAGTTGATGACGCGCAAATTTCTGTCCCTAAGTCTTTTACTTTCAG
>JAJLJS010000097.1:0-13290 GCA_033844545.1 Cyclobacteriaceae bacterium
GTGTCTTTTTTGATCAGGGTCACGATCTGTTGGCCAATTTGTAAGTATAAGTAGAACTCCGAAGGCAATTCCCCGACTTCAATTTTTTCTTTTTGGGAGATGTCGTATCGCATAAGCTTTTTACCCTCAATCCAATACAGGTTTTCTTTGTAAAAGCACATGCGCTGAGGAATTTTCACGGCAACTTTTTGAAGGAAATTTCCCTGATTGTCAAAAATGTAAATCCCTGAGTGGGGAACATTCATGAAGAGCCTGTTTTTGAATTCCCGAATTTCAAACACAAACAAATCCGGAGAATCCAAGATCAGGTTTAGAGGCTGAGACTGAATAATTTGATTTTGGAGGTAATTGAGGCTTTTGAGGGAAAGGTCTGACTCATCCCATATCCAAAGGATATTGTTGTTGCCCAAAGTGGCTGCTTTGGCCAAGGCGATCTCCGCATCCAAAAATCCCTTTTCGACCAATGGATTAAGAAATCTATCCAAAATCCGGTACTCCTGAAGGTCCGTGGAAAAGCTGAAAATATTCACAGTCCAAGAGGCTTCCAATTGGCTGAGTTGACCTTGGCGTGGAGGAGAAAAGAGATTTTGTTGCTTTCCCTTGGAATCATACAGGTAAATATCTCCGGAAGCATTGCTGGCAAAGATTTGGTCTTTGGTGTCCAAAGAGACCAAGTCTAGGTTTGGGATGGTTTGGCTGAAGATAGGACTGCCAAAAAGGACCTTGGAGGCTTCCTGAGCCTGTGCACTGAAGATGCTCAGGAAAAAAGCCAAGTACAGCCCGAATCTCATGGGGCAAAGGTTTTTAGTTTTGGGCCATTTGATCCAAGTTCCAAATAAGTAAATTGACTGACCCATTCTCCCAAATTGAAATAGGTGGAATTCTCAGAGACTTTCAGTTCCAAAGGAAGGTGTCGATGCCCAAAAATGTAATAGTCGTGGTGAACTTTTGCCTCCAATTCCTTGCAGTATTGCCAGAGCCATTCGCCTTCACCGAGAAATCGATTCTCATTTTTTTCCCTATTGGAAATTCTGCTCTTTCCTGACCAGGCTTTGGCCAATTTGATTCCCAAATCTGGGTGAAGCCATCGAAAAAGCCATTGGGCGAATGGATTTACAAAGACCTTTTTGATCAGCTTATAGGTATGATCACCGGGTCCCAATCCATCTCCATGACCGACCAAAATTTTCTTCCCTTCCACAGAAAGTTCAATGGGATGATGGTAAACCGGGATTCCCAGTTCTTGGGTGAAATAGTCTTTCATCCAGAGGTCATGGTTGCCGGTGAAAAAAAGAATAGGAATTCCTCGCTCTCTCAGTTGGTGGATTTTGGAGATTAGAGGGATAAACCCTTTTGGAATTACCTCTTTGTACTCAAACCAAAAGTCAAAAATATCTCCCACCAAAAAAATGGCAGCGGCTTCTTCGGCAATTTGATCCAGCCAGGAGATAATCTTTTTCTCTCGGATTTTGCTTTCCTCAGTATTGGGGGCTCCCAGATGAAAATCTGAGGCAAAGAAGATTTTTTTGTCCTGAAGCGGGAAGTCCAAAGGAGGAGATTGCATGAAATAAAGATAGTAGCGGAGGGCAAAATTAAAAAAGCCCCGAAAAAATCGGGGCTGGAAATTAATTGATTTGATTATCAGGATTTGGCTCTGGAATCGGTTTTGTATCCAGAGGATCGGAAGATTCGGGTTCTTTTTCCTCTGGCTTATTGACCAGATCCGGTCCTTTTGGGGCCTCTTTTTTATTGGTATAGGCCTGGTAGGTGGTTTCCTTTTCAAAAGGACGCTTGCCGATCAGTTTCTCCAAATCGGATTGGAAAAGAATTTCCTTTTCGAGGAGTTCATTAGCCAAGGTTTCCAATTCATTTCTGTGCTTCTTGAGCAATTCAAGGGTGCGTTCATAAGCAAATTGGATCAATTTACTTACCTCCTGATCGATCATCTCAGCAGTAGCTTCCGAGTAAGGCTTGGTCATCTTGTAGCCGTCACTTTTGCTGTCGTAGAAGGAAACATTGCCCAGTTTTTCGTTCATCCCATATACGGAAACGATGCTGTAGGCCATTTTGGTGATTCTTTCCAAGTCGCTTAAGGCACCTGTAGAAATCTTTCCAAAGACAATCTCCTCTGCAGCCCGGCCGCCCAGGGTCATACACATTTCATCGATCAGCTGTTCGGTTTGGTAGAGAAACTGTTCCTTGGGCAAATACTGAGCATAGCCCAATGCTGCAACACCTCTAGGGACAATGGATACTTTCACCAAAGGATCCGCATGCTCCAAAAACCAACCGGCCACTGCGTGACCAGCTTCATGATAGGCTACAATTTTCTTTTCTTCAGGAGAAATGATCTTGTTTTTCTTTTCCAACCCGCCAATGACCCGGTCAATGGCATCCTGGAAATCCTGCATGTCTACTGCAGTTTTATTTCTACGGGCTGCAATCAAAGCAGCTTCGTTACAAACGTTCGCGATTTCGGCACCGGCAAATCCCGGAGTCTGGGCAGCCAGTTTTTTGGCATCTACATCCTCCGAAATTTTGATCGGCTTCAAGTGAACTTTGAAAATCGCCTCACGTCCTACGATATCCGGCTTGTCGATTGAGATTTGACGGTCAAACCTTCCCGGTCTCAACAAAGCGCTGTCAAGGACATCCGGACGGTTGGTTGCAGCCAAAACGATTACTCCTGAATCCGTTCCAAAACCGTCCATTTCCACCAAAAGGGAGTTTAGGGTGTTTTCTCGCTCGTCGTTTGAGCCAGGCATTTGCCCTTTTCCTCTGGATCGTCCAATGGCGTCAATCTCATCGATGAAAATGATACAAGGAGCTTTTTCTTTGGCTTGTTTGAAAAGGTCTCTAACCCTGGCAGCACCCACGCCGACGAACATTTCCACAAAGTCGGATCCGGAAAGCGTGAAGAAAGGAACTCCGGCCTCTCCGGCCACTGCCTTGGCAAGCAAGGTTTTACCGGTACCCGGAGGTCCTACCAATAATGCTCCTTTTGGAATTTTACCGCCTAGTTTGGTGAATTTTGAGGGATTTTTCAGGAATTCAACGATTTCCTGAATCTCTTCTTTGGCCTCATCCAACCCGGCTACATTGTCGAAGGTGATTTTGACTTTATTTTCTGCATCAAAGAGTTGAGCCCTCGATTTTCCAACATTGAAAATCTGTCCTCCAGGTCCGGAAGGTCCGGCCATTCTTCTCATCATAAACCAGAAGAAGACAAAGAGCAAAATCAAGAAACCAAAGCTGCTGAACCAGTTGGTCCAGTTTTCTTCCACTTTGACCTGAAAGGATATTCTCTGATCCTCGGGCATTTTTTCTTCCAGAGCCTGAAAATCAGCCTGGAATTTATCTGCGGTAGTTACCTGCAAAGAATAATGCGGTCCTGCAGGGTTGAAAAAAGCCGAATTGGATTCCAGTTCAGTTTTGTATTTGCTGTTTTGCAGCGCAGAGGGCTTCAGCGTGACATCTACCCGATTCATGTTTCGGACGATTTCTACCTTAGCCACATCTCCGGCCAGATACATGTCCTCAAAGCGTTTTTGGGTGATATCTACCACAGAGCCACGCTGCTGAATCCATGTCAATCCCAACAAAACCAACACCGCGGTAATGATCAGCCAAAGCTGAAAATTGGGCTTTTGCGGGGTTTTGGGGACAAAGTTTTTATTTTTATTCCTGTTGTTTTTTTCGCTCATCGCTAATCTAGTAATGCTATAAATCTATGCTAAAACGGACAAAAAGGCTGAAAGTTCAACCCAAACTCAATTGATCCGGGTAGTCTTGGCATCTCCCCAAAGCTCCTCCAATCCGTAAAATTCACGTTTGTCTTTCAGGAAAATATGGGCTACGACATTGACATAATCCATGAGGATCCATTGTCCGTTTGATTTGCCTTCGATCCTCCAGGCAGGAGAATCGCCAGCTTTGTGTACTTCTTCTTCGATGGATTTTGAAATGGCATCCACTTGAGTGTCCGAGTTGCCAGAGCAAATCACAAAAAAATCAGTTACGGTATTCTTTATTTTTCTCAGGTCCATCACCAGAATGTCGGAAGCTTTTTTTTCCTCCATTCCTTTCACAATAACCTTGCTCAGCGCTTCTGCTGTCATATGTTTGGGTTAATTTTTGCTTACGGCTTTAGCGTGTTTATAAGCCGAACCGAAAATTAATGTATAAAATTCTTGCCAACACGATTTTTTTGGGGAAAGATGTGCTTTTCCTGCCAGAGTGTCACTCTACGAATGACAAAGCGATGGAACTTGTCCGCTCTGGTAAGGCAAAGGAAGGATCCATTGTGATCACCGACCACCAATACCGGGGGAAGGGTCAACGGGGTAATCTTTGGTTGACTCAGGCGGGTCAAAATTTGACATTTTCCATTGTCCTTCACCCCAGGTTTTTAGATGTTTCCGAACAATTTTACCTAAATATGATGGTTTCAAACGCCATATTAAAAGTTTTTCAGGATTATATTCCTGATTTGAAGGTCAAATGGCCCAACGATCTGGTGGTCGAAAGGAAAGGAAAGTTGGGAGGTATTTTGATTGAAAATATTGTGGGGTCCAAAGGTTGGGAATTTGCCATTGTAGGGATTGGCCTGAATATCAATCAAATGGAATTTAGCTATCCCAAAGCGATTTCTTTGGCTCAACTGACTCAATACAAATTTGACTTAACGGAGCTTTTTAGACTGATAGTTGTGGCTTTGGAGCAATCCTATATCCAGTTGAAAAAAGGGAAAATACCCGAAATCAAAACGGAATACCTCCGAAATCTGTACCTTCTTGAGGAGTGGGCCAAATTTTCCAAAGGAGGAGAAATTTTTGAGGGGAAAATTACTGGAGTATCCAAAGAAGGAAAACTTCAAATCGAGCATAAATCAGGTGAACGTGAGGAATTTGGTCTCAAGGAGGTGACATTTCCCGAGTTCTAGGCAAGTTTTTATTCTAAACTTAATCCGGTAAATTTGCGGACTTCCAGAAGATTATAAATTAACTATTCACAATATGTCAGAAATTAAATCTGAAAAATTCATCCAGTACAAAGTAAAAGATATTTCGCTTGCCGAATGGGGCCGAAAAGAAATCAGACTTGCTGAGGCAGAAATGCCAGGTTTGATGGCTTTGAGAGAAGAGTTTGGGCCTTCCCAGCCTTTGAAAGGAGCAAGAATCGCAGGTTGTCTTCACATGACCATCCAAACTGCGGTGCTGATCGAAACCCTGGTTGCTTTGGGTGCAGAGGTGACTTGGTCATCTTGCAATATTTTTTCCACCCAGGATCACGCTGCAGCGGCGATTGCTGCTGCCGGAATTCAGGTATATGCCTGGAAAGGACAGACTGCAGAAGAATTTGACTGGTGTATCGAGCAAACCTTGTTCTTCGGAGAAGGGAAAAAGCCCTTGAACATGATTTTGGATGACGGAGGAGACTTGACCAATATGGTTTTGGATCAATATCCTGAGCTTGTTTCCGGAATCAGAGGTTTATCGGAAGAGACTACCACCGGTGTCCATAGATTGTATGAAAGAATGAAGAATGGTACGCTTCCAATGCCGGCAATCAACGTGAACGATTCCGTGACCAAGTCTAAGTTTGACAATAAATACGGCTGTAAAGAATCATTGGTAGATGCGATTCGTAGAGCTACCGATGTCATGATGGCTGGAAAAGTAGCTGTGGTAGCTGGATACGGTGACGTTGGGAAAGGATCTGCCGCTTCCTTGAGAGGGGCAGGAGCAAGAGTGATTGTTACCGAAATCGACCCGATCTGTGCGCTTCAAGCGGCAATGGATGGCTTTGCGGTGAAAAAGATGGCTGACGCAGTGAAGGAAGCTGACATCGTAGTCACTGCCACCGGGAATAAGGATATCATCAAAGCTGAGCACTTTCAAGCAATGAAGGATAAGGCTATCGTCTGTAACATTGGCCACTTTGACAATGAGATAGATATGGCTTGGTTGAACAAAAACTATGGTTCTACCAAAAATGTCATCAAGCCTCAAGTGGATTTGTATGATTTGGATGGAAAAGAAATCATCGTTTTGGCAGAAGGTAGATTGGTAAACCTAGGATGTGCAACAGGTCATCCATCCTTTGTCATGTCCAATTCCTTTACAAACCAAACTTTGGCTCAGCTGGAATTGTGGCAAAACCATGAAAACTACCAGCCAGGAGTCTATGTGCTTCCCAAGCATTTGGATGAGAAGGTTGCAGCTCTTCACTTGGCAAAGTTGGGCGTAGAATTGGAGACCCTATCTGAAGATCAAGCCAAATACATTGGAGTGGAAGTTCAGGGGCCATTCAAGCCTGAATACTACAGATATTAACTAGCTTATAGGAGAATCGAAGAGGCCTCGGAAATTTCCGGGGCTTTTTTTGATCTATTGTAAAAATCAAGGATTGCAGGATTGCTTTTGAAAAAATCAAGGTTGAAGATCCAATGTCCGTCCATCCGGTAGCATAGCTTTGACTTGAATGCTGCATTCTTGGGTGGAAAGATAGCTGACAGCATAATTCAAATCGGTGGTACCTCTGGAAACCTTCCAGTTTTCCTTTCCTTTTTCGGGCAAGGTGTAGCCTTCACTATAGCAGCTGATGTACAATTCTTTAGCTTCGGTAATAGACTGGATGAAATTTCTTCCCGCAGGATTTGTTCCTTCATGTTTGCCTACATAGCTAATCCCAAAAGGTCTAAAATTGAATCTTGAAAGGAAATAGGTGTAATTTCCTTTGAGGGTGAACCCGAGATTTTTTTCGGTTGTGATTTTTAGGTTCTCAAAAGTCTCAGAGTTTTGGCTGTTGGAAAGCCTTTTGAAAAATCTCTGGCCGTCAATTTTAGTGTTTTGAAAGGTATAACCTTCATATATCAGGATCCAGGTAGGGTTGTCTGTATTGGCTTGAGAAAAATCCAAAATGATTTTTCCGGATCTAGATTCAGAATTTTTTTGCTCGCAGGTGACAGCCTGGTTATAGTCCAAGGTGATTTCCAGAGTTTGGGAATTCAAAGATAGCACTGGACATCCCGGTAGACTGGAAGAGGAAAATCGGAAATAGTCTCCAAAGGTGAAATTCCCCAAATAACTGGATTCATTGACAATTTCAGAAACCACGAAAAACTGGTCGGCCTCCTCAAGCAAATCTGTTTGGATATCCGAATTAATGTCTTCGCTACAACCGAACAGCAGACTGAAAGAAACCAGGAAAAGAAATACTTTTTTCATGCTTTGGGAGTGCTTTTGACCCTTTCAATTTCCGGGCCTGATTGTTACCTTGAACCAAATAAACTCACAATCCATGAAATATAGCCAAGGAATGCTACGGGAGGATGCTCTCAAAGATAAAAATATCCTGATTACCGGAGGAGGAACTGGACTTGGAAAGTCCATGGGAGAATATTTTTTGGAGTTAGGGGCCAATCTGATCATCACCTCCCGGAAATTGGATGTTTTGCAGGAAACAGCCAAGGAAATGATGGCTTCCAAAGGTGGGAAAGTTTTGGCATTGGCTTGTGATGTGCGGGAAATAGCCCAGGTGGAACAAATGTGGGAAAACGCCAAGAATGAATTCGGGGAAATTCATGCGGTACTCAACAATGCTGCTGGGAATTTTATCAGTCCGACAGAAAGGCTTTCCACCAATGCCTTTAATACGGTTTTGGATATTGTTTTGAAAGGGACTTCTCAGGTGACGCTCACGGCAGGCAAAGATTGGATAGCCAATAAGCAGGAAGGTGTTTTCTTGAACATTGTGACTACCTATGCTTGGACCGGATCCGGATATGTAGTTCCTTCCGCAGCAGCCAAGGCTGGCGTTTTGGCGATGACCCGCTCATTGGCGGTAGAATGGGCGAAATATGGTATTCGAAGCAATGCCATCGCCCCTGGACCTTTTCCCACTGAAGGTGCCTGGAGCAGACTTTTGCCAGGAGACTTGGTTAAAAAGTTTGACCCGGCAAAAAAAGTACCCGTAGGAAGAGTGGGAGTGCATCAGGAGTTAGCCAATTTGGCGGCTTATCTTGTGTCAGATTTTTCTGCCTATGTCAATGGGGAAGTCATCACTATTGATGGGGGAGAATGGCTCAAAGGGGCTGGGGAGTTTAATAACCTGGATCAAATTCCTGAGGAACTCTGGGACATGATGGAGGCGTCCCGGGGAAAAAAGCCATGAGCCCCAAAGTCATTTGGGGCTATTTGAAGGCAAGATGGAAAATGAGGAAACTTTAGCTTGAAGGATTGATTCCCTTTTCAAGGGATTCGTTTTGCTGGACGGACTCTTTGATGCTTTTCTTCAAGGAATCATCCAGCATCAGTACTTCCTTTTTGATGATGCCAAGTAGCTTTTGGGTTTCAGAAGAGTGGCTTTCGGTGTCTAGGATTTCCAAAACTCCCATAATGTTTGCTACCCTTGCCCGCATTCCGTGAGATTGTTGAAAAGCAAGATCCTTCAAAAAATAATGATGTTCTCGGAGCCACAATTCTTGTTTTTTTCTTTCGGTAATGTCTATGAGAAGTCCCCTTACCTGTTCGGGAGTCCCGTCTTTGGACCATCTGGAGGTTTTGCCAAACCCCACCACCCAAATAGACTGTTGATTGTATGAAAGGATCCTGAATTCCTTTTTAAAAGGGATATTTCCGGAAGTGCGGAAAAAAACCTTCAAAGCTCTGTCCAAAGAAGGTAAATCATCCGGATGGATGTAGTTTTTCCAAGGTACTGGATTGGAATCAATGCCGTTTTCTTGGGAGTAACCCAAAATGAGCGCTAATCCGGGGCTGATTTGATCGGAAAATTTTTGGGGATCGAATTCCCAAAAACCCAGGAGTTTGTTTTCTAGGATGGTGTCCAGGATTTCATTTTTGCCAAAATTTCCATCCATAAATTCTCCGATGCCAAGGCTGTAAGGCATTTTGGAATCCACAGGATGTCCTATTCCCAGACAAGTACCAAAATCTTCGGTGATAAAAAAGAATTCCCATTTTGTGAGAGAAGTGGTAAGCTCAGGGTGGTTTATTTTCTGAAGTTCTACTAAAAAAGATTGCTGGCTGTTTTTCCAAGCTTTGATCCGTTGGTTTTCAAATTTTGACCAATCAGAAGAAAGAAAGCAGTCGCTAAATCGAATAGGTTTTTCTTTATTGTCAAAAAGTGTCGGAATCGGTCCAACTCCCGAATCGGAAGAAATGACCATGCCAGACTTATCCAGGGTTACTTGCAGAAAATATTCTGAAGTGATAGCCATTTGGCTTAAAACCTGGATAGATTCCCAACTTTGCATAGTTTCTTTGACAACCAAATATAAATACATTTGAATATAAAAAACAAAAATAAATATTCAAAATACATTAAAATATATTTAAAATGAAAAACACGTCATTATTCCTCCATCGGAGTCAATTCGGTAATCCCGACAATAAGGGAAATGTAATGTCAACCGAGGAAGCGAAGGCATTGTTGGACGATTGGGTGAAAAATGAAAAACTGAAAGTTCACATGAAGCAGGTTGCCCATTTGATGAAATCCTATGCAGCTTCAAAAGGGTATTCGGCTGATGACCAGCATCAATGGTATTTGGCCGGATTACTCCATGATGCAGATTGGGATCAATGGCCAGATCAGCATTGCCGGAAAATTATTGAAGAGTTGGAAAAAAGAAATGTTGACCCGCAGATCATTCGGGCCATTGCCTCTCATGGGCCGAGGTATTTCGGCGTAGAGCCTCTAACCGAAATGGATAAGATGCTCTATGCTTTCGACGAGTTGAGCGGCTTTGTCCATGCCTATTCTCTTATGCGGCCAGAAGGATATTCCGGTATGGAAATCAAAGGAGTGAAAAAGCGATTGAAGGATAAGACTTTTGCGGCGCAGGTAAGTCGGGAGGACATCACAGATGCCTCTGAAAAGGCCGGGATTGCAACCGAAGACTTAATTCAGTTTGTGATTTCCAATCAGGCTGATGCAGATTTGAGCTAAAAAGAAAGGCCGTGAATTCTATTTTCACGGCCTTTCTTTTTATAATTCTTCTTCGACTTGATTTACTGGGCGAAAGTTCCCGGGAGGCAATTGGTCTGCAACTTCATCTCTTTCAAAAGGGAAAACTTCCACAATCGGACTTTCTGTGATATCCGGCACTCTGAAGCTGACCAGCATGTTGCTGAGACTTTCGTGGATTCGATCATAGGCCTGTTTTACATCTTCAGCGGTTACGATCATGTATTGTGTGACCTTTTTTTCTTTCCCCGAATCAGCATCAGCTATCAGGTAAGTTACCTTGCATTTATGCCAAATATCAGCATCCTCATAGTAAAAGACGTCTACAATATTGCTTTTGCTGATTCCGGTGACTTGAAAGTCTCCCCTGATCTGGGAACCTAGGCGATCGTAAAGAATCGCCTCTGCCTCGGTAAAGGATACCGCATCCACCAGATACTGCTCGGAGATGCTTTTCAACAATCCTTCTTCCGTCTCCTTTGCATATTTTACTTTGCACAAAAACCAGGTTCTCATAATCAGTTGTTTTTCCGGCTCGAAAGTACTTTTTATCAGGCAAAGCAGCCAAAGAATTGCTGAGGAAAATTGAGAAAAATTAATCCCTGATGCCAAGAGCTTGATAACCAGTGCTTCCTTGGGCCAGAGGAAGATAAGGTCTTCCATCACTTAAAAAATGAATGGAAAATGGCTTAACTTATCCTTTGAATCACCTATGAGCGAAAAGTTTCTATATAGTTTTCCAGTCCAGCTGTTTTTACTCCATTTGAGGAAAAATTTAGCCTTAATTCTTGTATGGATAGTGCTTGCTGGAATTGTCCTGGAAGAATTTGGAGTAGTATTGGGGATTCCCTTTCTTTTTTTGGATCCTGAGTACCTTCACCAAGTTTCTTGGCTGAGCTTTTTTTTAATGGGAGTCGGCATGGCCATCATGACCATGTCTTTCCATATGACCACCTACATTATGGATGCCAGTCAGTTTAAATTTTTGGCCGTTATTCCTAAGCCGTTTATCCATTTTTGCATCAACAATTCCATCATTCCTTTACTTTTTTACCTGCTCTATGTGACCAAATTCATTGTTTTTCAGTTGGACAATGATCTTCCGACCAAGATAGAAGTCCTGAAGTATTTTCTTGGATTTTCTTTGGGAGGAATAGTCTCCTACGCGTTGATATTTGGATATTTTTCCCTGACCAACAAGGACTTTTTCGTTCTTTTTGCAGGCAGCGTAGACAAACGCCTCAGAAAAGTTCGCCTGACCAGAGCCAATGCTTTGAATCAACTGAAGGAGCTTAAGGACAAAAAAGATAAAGTCCTGGTATATCTCTCGATCGGCCTAAAAGTAAAAGATGTCCGACCGGATATTTCCAGATTTGAACATCGAAAACTTCTTCGGGTTTTTGACCAAAATCATCTGAACTTGTTTATCATTCAGGTGACCCTGATTCTATTTGTTTTGTTCCTTGGCGTGTTTAAGGAAAAAGAAATTCTCCAGTTTCCGGCAGCTATGAGCGCCCTGCTTCTATTGGCAATTTTGGTCATGTTGGTGGGAGCAGTGAGCTTTTGGCTGAGAAGTTATGCCACCGTTACGGTGATTATGTTGATGTTTTTAGGAAATTATTTTTCTAACCATGCCTTCCTGAATCGTCCTCATGAAGCTTTTGGCCTGAATTATTCTGGAGAGCCTGCAGCCTACAACTTAGAAAGGCTTTCCGAATTGCTGCACCCAGATACCATTCAAAAAGACCGGAATAATATGATTCGGATTTTGGATAACTGGAAAAGTAAATTTCCTGAAGATTCTCTTCCCAAATTGGTTCTGGTGGCAGCAAGCGGAGGAGGACAAAGATCGTCACTCTGGACCCTGCATGTGCTTCAAAACTTACATACCATCGCAGGGGGTAAAATCACCAAGCACACCCAACTGTACACTGGTGCTTCAGGCGGGGTGATTGGACAGGCATTCTTTCGGGAAATATATCTCCGGTCCTTAAGCGATACCTCCTACAATCCTTTGGCTTCCAAATATCTGGACCAAATCTCCGCAGATAACCTCAATCCGATCATATTCACCCTTTTGGTGAATGATTTATTGATTCGTAACCAAAGGTTTGAGTATCGGGGATACAGTCATCTGAAGGACCGTGGATATGCTTTTGAAAAGCAGCTCAATGACAATACCGAAGGCATTTTGGATAAGCCTTTGCAGGATTATCAGCAGCCGGAGTTTGAGGGGATTATTCCCCTGCTTCCTGTGACCACCTTGGTGACGAATGATGGAAGGAAACTGGTGATTTCTCCCAATTCCATGTCCTTTTTAGGCACTTCTCTGTTGGGAAAATCATCGAAGGATGAAAAAAAGCAGTCCATTGATTTTCTCCGATTTTTCTCAGCCCATGACTCCGATAATTTGAGATTTCTCAGTGCCTTGCGAATGGGTGCGACCTTTCCTTTTATCACGCCCAATGTGCAATTGCCCTCAGACCCAATCATGGAGACGATGGATACGGGATTGTCAGACAATTTTGGGATTCAGGACGCGCTTAGATTTACCTATGTGTTCAAAGAATGGATTAGCCAAAATACTTCTGGAGTTATATTGATCACGATTCGGGATTCGGAAAAGAACCTGGAAATTCCCAAGTCTGAGCCTCAGCGGATATTCGAAAAAGTATTCAATCCCCTCAAAAATATTTACTCTAATTGGGATCATGTCCAGACCATCCAAAATGAAGTATTATTCAATTACATGGCAGAGTCCATGCCTTTTGAGTTGACCAAAGTCGAATTTGAATATGCCCCTGAAAAAGTTCAGGCCACCGATCTCACCGGTAGCCAGGAGACCATGCAAAGGGCATCTCTGAATTGGAGGCTGACGGCCCGGGAAAAAAAGTCAATTTTGCTGAGCATTTTCACTGAAAAAAATCAGGAATCGCTCAGAAAGCTGAGGCAACAATTTGAAAGTAACGGTCCCGGTTCTGATTAATAGGCAATTCCGATTTTTTTGTAAATAAAATGCATCAGCCAAGCCGGCCCGATCATCAAAAACTGCACGTCCTTGAAAAAAGACGGTTTTTTCCCTTCGATATTGTGACCGATAAACTGAATGATCCAGGCGATCACAAATATTCCTAAAGAAATCAGCCATAGTTTGCCCGGAAAAGCAATCGAAAGAAAGTTTGCCAATGCCAGGCAAATCGCTGAAAAGAAAAGCATTCCCAAAGTGAGTGGGACAGATAGTGAAATGTAATAGATCAGCACAAATATCAGCACTAGGGTAGCCCAATTGGCAAAGTTGCC
>JAJLJS010000098.1:0-13248 GCA_033844545.1 Cyclobacteriaceae bacterium
ATCTTCATGATGTCAAAGGCTTTGGTCTGGGACTTTCCTATGTCAAAACCATGCTGGAAGCCCATCAGGGTGAGATTCACGTACAATCCGAAACCGGAAAAGGAAGTAAATTCACGATTAACCTACCCAGAAAACAATGAGTAAAGCCAAACTTTTAGTGGTCGAGGACGACCCAAACCTAGGAGACATCCTCCAGGAATACCTTCAGATGAAGGGATATGAACCTACCCTTTGCCGGGATGGGGAAGAAGGCTGGAATAAATTCAAAAAAGATAAATACGACCTCTGTCTTTTGGACATCATGATGCCCAAAAAGGACGGATTTACTTTGGCCAAAGAGATCAAAAAAGTGCAGGAAGATCTTCCGATCCTTTTCCTGACGGCAAAAAACCAAAAAGACGACATCATCGAAGGGCTTAAGATCGGAGCAGACGATTACCTGACTAAGCCTTTTAGCATGGAAGAGCTACTTTTGAGAATCACGGCGATCCTTCGAAGAACCCAGAAGTCCACGGATGTAGCTCCGCTAAAGACGTATAGCTTTGGGGATTTTGTGCTCCATTATGATGAGCAGTATATCGAGGGACCAGAAGGAAAGCATAAGCTAACCTCCAAGGAAAATGAGTTGATCCGTCTTTTGGCCTCTGAAATCAACAAACTGGTCAATAGAAGCCATGCACTCAAGCAAATTTGGGGGGATGACAGCTATTTCAATGCGAGATCCATGGATGTGTATTTGAGCAAAATCCGAAAAATCCTAAAAGACGATCCCAAAGTGCAGATCATTACTGTCCATGGAGAAGGATTTAAGTTGATTGTAGGAGAAGGATGAGGCTAGACTCAAGATGCTAGATTAAATGATTGACCAGTCCTAAAATAGGTTGACAGGTTTAAGATAGTACTATTGGCCGAGGAAGGACTTCTTTCTCGGCTTTTGCTTTCCTAATTGTCTGAATAATAAACCTAGGCGCAAACCAAAATCTGATATCCGAAACCCCAAATCAGAAATAGACCTAAACCAACTCCGCCCCAATACCCGGCCCCTCAGGAAATGCCACCTTTTCAGGAGTAATCATTACACCCTTTGCCGGATCTTTTGCCAACAGCATCGCTCCATCCATATCCACAAAGTCTAGCAGCGGTGCAATATGGGCGATTGCGGTGATTCCCACTGAGGATTCGGTCATGCATCCCACCATGGTTTTCATCCCCAAAGACTTGGCCTCATGGATCATTCGCAATCCAGGCGTGATTCCTCCCGCCTTTACCAGTTTCACATTGATGGCATGAAAAAGACCGTGGCACTTTTTCACATCGCTTTCGACGATGCAGCTTTCATCGGCCATCACGGGAAGTTTGGAGTGATTGAAGACTTCTTTCATTCCCTCCAAATCATCTTTTCCTAAGGGCTGCTCCATAAACTCTACTCCCAATTTGGCTAGCTCCTCAGAGTAGCGAATAGCTTGCTCAGCTGTCCAGGCGCAATTGGCATCGATGCGAAACACCGCGTCGGTATGCTTTCTAAGTTCACGGACAATCTCCAAGTCATTCTGCGTTCCCAATTTGATTTTGTAGATCGGCCAGTCTACTTCTTTCATCTTGGCCACCATCTTTTCCACAGTGTCAATTCCGATGGTAAAGTTGGTCAGAGGAATATTTTTAGGGTCCAGATTAAGATATTCATACAGTTTTTTGCCCAGTTTTTTGGTGAACCAATCCCATGCAGCCATGTCCAGAGCACATTGGGCGAAAGGATTGCCCTTAAAAATTTCCCTGCTTTTTTCCCATAGTTCCTCAGGAGTTTTCCAAGTACCCCCTTCAATAACTGGCCGGGCTTCTTCCAAACAGGCACTCATGTTTTCGATAGTCATGCCATAGAAAGGATTGGTGGTGGACTCTCCCAGACCATACACCCCATCTCCTTCCAGCCGGACAATCAACGTGTCCTGAATATCCCGACTTTGATGTGCGATGGTGAAGGTATGTTTCAAGGGGAGGTCAAAAACCTGATAGCTTAACTTCATGGCCTGATTTTTAAGGTTTGGCAAAAATACATGCTTTTATTACTTCCGAATGCCTAGTTTTAGTCCGAATTCCATGAAAAACCAATTGAAAATGGCAAACCGATTTTCGAAACATCTGATTTCATTTTGTACGGCCTTTCTGATGGCCACCTTCACGCTCCAAGCCCAGGAATCTTACTTTCCGATGTCTTTGGAGAAATTGGAAAAGGCCTATTCGACCTATCAAGAACCTGCCTTGACCCACAGAAGATTCAAGCATGCAGCTCTTCAACCCTTGATTCAAAAGCATTCGGAGGCTTTTCAGGTGGAAAAATTAGGGGAATCCATAGATGGTAGAAGTATATCTTCCCTAAAATGGGGAGAGGGAAAGACTAAAGTGATGCTTTGGTCCCAAATGCACGGGAATGAAAGTACTGCGACCATGTCCCTGTTTGATCTTTTCAATTTTTTGGAAGGAAAAGAGGATGGATACGATGAGCTGAGAAAGCTATTGAAGGAAAAACTCAGTCTGAAATTTATCCCCATGATCAATCCGGACGGGGCGGAAGCATTCAAAAGAAGAAATTCCCTGGATATTGACTTGAACCGAGATGCCATTTCCCAGATTTCTCCGGAGGCGGTGATTCTGAAAGCCGCAAGGGATAATTTCGAACCGGAGTTTGGCTTCAATCTTCATGACCAGCAAGTGTATTATAATGTGGTAAATACGCCAAAGCAAGCCACGATCTCCCTTTTGGCTCCGGCATATAATTATGAAACTGAAATCAATGAGGTTCGGGGCCGAGCCATGCAGACCATCGCAGGAATGAATGAACTGCTGCAGCAGATTATCCCGGGAGGAGTTGGCAAATATGACGATGCTTTTGAGCCAAGAGCATTCGGGGACAATATTCAAAAATGGGGTACCAGTACGATCCTGATCGAATCGGGAGGCTATCCTAATGATCCCGAGAAGCAGGAAATCCGAAAAATCAATTTCATGATTATCCTGAATGCCCTCCACCAAATCGCCACAGAGGGATATGAGAAATATACCACCGAGCAATATTTTGCCATTCCAGACAATGGGCTGCAGTTAGTGGACTTGAAAATCAACGAAATGCTGGTTCCGGTGAATGGAAAGCAATACCCAATCGATCTGGTCATCCGAAGAAGAGAAGCCGAGGCCAATGGGTCGTACTTCGTCAGCGGAGCAATCGATGATTTGGGAGATATGCAGGTGTATTTCGGTTTTGAGGAATTGGATGCTACTGGCTTGGAGTATACCGAAGGAAAAGTGTACCCCAATGCTTTTGAAACTATTCAGCAGATCAGTTCTGAAAAGGCCATGGAGTTACTCAGACAAGGATTTATGGCCGTGAAAGTAAAAAATGGAACTGCCCGACAGTTGCATGGTCTTCCCATTCAGGTATTGAAATCTACTGAAAAACTATCGGGCGGTTGGACTACCAGTTCAGCCCCGAACTTCTTTCTTTCCAAAAACGGGACGCTCAAATACGCCGTGATCAATGGCTATCTAATTGATTTGGAAAACCCCAAAAGTCAGGAATTCAAAAACCGGATTTTGTAAGCGTTAAGTTTTCCTAATTTTCCAAAAACCTGTCGCAAAGGCAGGTTTTTTTGCGTTTGATGGGGAAATTAAAACTCTTATTTTCAAGAAACTGTAAACTTTTAATCCCATGAAAACCAATCTGTCTGCCATTCTTTTTTCCATTGCCATCATCATTTCCGCTTGGGTTTTGGGCCATGCGGTCATTAATCGGAACAGACCTCAGGGAACCGTAAATGTCACCGGATTGGGTGAGCAGAATTTTACATCAGACCTGATTGTTTGGGAGGGAAATTTTACCCGGGAAAGTAAGGATTTGAAGGTTGCGTATTCGGATTTGGAAAAGGACAGGTTGGCCGTTTCCTCCTACCTGAAGTCTAAGGGAATTTCGGAGGATCAATTGGTTTTTAATGCGGTTTCCACCCTTCCCATGTACCAGCAGAACTATACTGCATCCGGAAATTATGCCGGACAGACTTTTACCGGATACCAGTTGAGTCAAACTTTGGTCATTGAGTCCAAAGAAGTGGAGAAAGTGGAAAAGGTAAGCCGGGAAATTACGGAGCTATTGAATCAGGGAATTACCTTTTACTCTCAGCCTCCGAGATATTATTACACCCAACTCGAATCCCTCAAATTGGAAATGGTCGCCAAAGCCACTGAGGATGGAAGGGTTCGTGCCGAGCGAATTGCCGAAAACTCCAAATCCAAATTGGGGGACTTGGTCACTGCCAACATGGGGGTATTCCAGATTACTGGACAAAATTCCGGAGAAGACTACTCTTGGGGCGGAGCTTTCAATACCTCTTCCAAAAACAAAACGGCTTCGATCACCATGAAATTGGTGTTTGAAGTGGATTGATTGGTAGTTTTGGAAAATGAAAAAGCAAGAATCCCCGAAGCTTCACCCGAGAAATATCCATCAAGGAAGGTATGATTTGGAAGCTCTTTCGGAGAAATTACCCGAATTGAAGGAATTTGTTTTTATCAATCCTTATGGGAATCAATCCTTGGACTTTTCAAATCCCAGGGCAGTAAAGACCCTCAATGCTGCCCTGTTGAAAGCTCATTACCAAGTAGAGTATTGGGATATTCCTTCAGGGTTTCTTTGTCCCCCCATCCCGGGGCGGGCCGATTATATCCATTATTTGGCGGATCTCCTGGGGCATAGCCATGGTGGAAAAATCCCAAGCGGCCCCGGGGTTCGGGTATTGGATGTAGGCACTGGAGCTAATCTGATCTATCCTATTCTGGGCAGCTCGATTTACGGATGGAGTTTTGTGGGTTCGGAGTCGAATCCAAAAGCAACTCAGGCCGCTCTTCAAATCCTTGAAAAGAATCCTGCTCTCCGGCTTAAGGTGGAGCTTCGCCGTCAGCCTGATTCCTCAGCTATATTTTCCAAGATTATTCAGTCAGGAGAATTTTTTGATCTTACCCTTTGCAATCCTCCTTTTCATGAATCTGCGGAAGCAGCCAAGGAAGGAAGTCGAAGGAAAGTAAAAAACCTGAGCGGAAAATTGGTGGACAAGGCAGCGTTGAATTTTGGAGGGCAGGCGGCTGAGCTTTGGACTCCCGGAGGAGAGCTTTCATTTATTCGGAGAATGATCGATGAAAGCCGGCAATTCAAGGATCAGGTTTTTTGGTTTACCTCCCTGGTGTCCAAGGCCGAAAACCTCAAACCTATCCAAAAACATCTCCTTCACCTGGAAGTCTCATCCCACCAAATCGTGGAGATGGCCCAGGGAAACAAAAAAAGCCGTTTTGTGGCTTGGACATACCTGATTCGATAGCCTTAATGGTATCGGCAAAAATTTCTAATTGATTGACTTTTACAATTATTCAAGGGATATCTAGCTTAAAGACCTCTTTTTTAGTGCTTTTCGCAAATCAAAATAATCCAGTCTGCAAATTTCGGCCCTTTATTCAGAGCCTACTTTTCTAATTTTTGGTTTCTAAAACCGATAGAACTATGAAAAGGATATGGATAATCAGTTTATTCCTCCTGATGAGATTAAGCGTGTTGGCACAGGAGGCAACGCCAAAGACTGCCGATGAATTAAGGAAAAGCGGAAACGGGGAACTTGTGGTAAGTTTGATTGCCTTTTCTGGCATGGCGGTCTTAGTGGCCTACATAGCCTCCGGCGATGCGGATTTGGACAGTTATGGAGCTTTATTAGGAGGTGGTGTAGCCTTGGCGGGTTTGGGTACTATCACGATGATTTCGGCAAATAAGAGCTTTAGGGCAGCAAGAGCACTGGAGGCTCAGGTTGGTCTGGTACCGATAAATCTTCATTCCTCCAGGGCTGGTGTTCCCGGTTTAGGGATAAAATTTAGATTTTAAAAAAGAATGCCAGGAATAAAGAATTCCAGGCATTCTTTCATTTTTCTAAGGCGTATTAAGCAGTAAGCGTATATTCTGAGCTAATTTCCAATTTTAAGGCTTTGGAAATAGGACAGTTTTCCTCAGCGTCTTTGACCTGCTTGGCAAATTCTTCCTCAGAAATTCCCTCTACATCAGCTTTGATGACCAAATGGGATTTTTTCAAAGTCCCGTCTTCAAAAGTAATTTTAGAAGTGACTTCCAAAGATTTGGGCGGGAAATCCACTCCGCTGAGGTTAAAACTTAGTTTCATGGCAAAGCAGCCTGCGTGAGCCGCCGCAACCAGTTCTTCAGGATTGGTACCTACGCCGTCTTCAAATCGGGTGTTGAAAGAATATTGGGTGTCTTTCAAGACAGTGCTGTCTGTGGTTAATTTACCTGAGCCTTCCTTGCCGCTACCTTTCCATACGGCTGTTGCTTTTCTGATCATGGTTTTAAAGAGTTTAGAGATTAAAAGATATGTATAAAAGGGATTTGATCGGGAGAAAGTTTCTATTTGGCTTGATTTCCTTTTTTTCCCACAGATGATCACAGATTAAAAGTCACAGATTTTCACTGATTATCTAAAGTGATTTGAAGAAATCTGTGGGAATATTTTTAAATTAGTTAATGCACGAGAATGAAATTACTTTTTTGATCCGAGGTGCAATTTTTAAAGTTTACAATACCCTTGGACCCGGACTTCTGGAATCCAGCTATGAAGCGGCATTGGGGTATGAATTGATCAAATCAGGTCTTTTGGTCGAACACCAAGTTGGACTGCCGTTGATTTATCAAGAACTGCAGCTGGAGATTGGGTACCGAATAGATTTATTGGTCGAGAAAAAAGTAATCGTTGAAATTAAGTCCGTTGAGCAATTAATGAATATCCATCACTTACAAATAATGACTTATTTAAGATTATCGAATCTTAAACTGGGTCTTTTAGTCAATTTCAATACCGATGATCTTTCAAAAAACATCATTCGGAAAATAAACGGATACCTCTAGGTTGTCCCACAGATGATCACAGATTAAAATCACTGATTTTCACAGCCTAGTTAAAAATATCAGTGTGGATCTGTGGCATATCATCTGTGTAAATCTGTGGGAATTAAGGTTTGGCCAGATTTTTAAACACCTCCAAATACTGCTCCGTCACATACTCCCAAGTGTATTTTTGGGTCAGTCCTTTTCTGGCTGTTTTTCGGAGATTTTCCAATTCTTGAGGATGCGAATCCGCCTTTTCCACCACTTCTTTGACGGACTCGGAATTTTTCTCAAAATACCAGCCATGGCTTCCGTTTTGTAACATTTCCTGATTAAAAGGGGTGTTTAATGCCAAAATCGCACAGCCATAGCCCAGTGCCTTCAGCATGGCGGGATTAGTTCCTCCGAATTCATGCCCGTGGAAATAGGCATAGCAATGGGAATAAAGCGCAGCCAATTCCTCCGAGTCCCTGACATATCCTGTAAAGAGAAGTCGGGGATCCTGCATGTTTTTCAACCGATTTGCCCAAGCATCCTCAAAAGGGACATCGCCCACTACCACCAATTTTTTCTCCGAATCGGACTTCAAAAATCCTTCAATAATCAAATCCGCATTATTGTCCGGAACCAGCCTTCCCACGATCAAAAAATAGCTTCTGGTCTCCAAATTCCACTTTTCCAGAGGCTCAGAACCTACACTTTCCCTAGGATTGGCTCCGTAGGCAATGACTATTGAGTCTTTTTGGAAGAGCTCCAGATAGACTCTTCGCATTTCATCCGAATCATTGATCACTTGATCGTAAAATTTGGTGGCCAATTTGGATGCCCAAAAAAAGTATTTGGCTCCCAGCCCTTTCCACTTGGGCCTTAACCACTCTAGCCCGTCTACATTGATTGCGGTGGGTTTGCGGAAAATCCGCGAAATAATTCCAAAGGGTCCATTCCCGGAGTTGACCACAAAAATTACATCCACGTCCGAAAAACAGGCGTGAAGCATGGAGAAAAAGGTATGCGTTAACTGGGTCAGGCTTTTGGATTCGATGGCGGGAGTGTAAATGCATTCTATCCCCTTGACCCATCGGGGTCTTTCTTTGAAGAGTGCACGATGGTTGTAAACCCGCACATGCACCCCCCTTTTGACCAGTCGCTCTCCGAGTTCCTTGATCAGGGTATCATATCCCCCGTACACGTAAGGATAGCCCTTGGCCCCCATGATGGCTACTTTCAGCGTTTTCTCAGGTGTTGCCATAGGTGGGTGACAATGTTTTGTTCAAAGGATTCCAAACCGAAAGTCTCCAAGACTCTTTTTCTTCCGGACTCACCCATTGAATTTCGGAGCGAGGGGTTTTCAATGAGCTGGGAAATGGCCTCATACCCAGAATTTGCATCCTTGATGGGAATGAGAAATCCGGTTTTCCCTTCCAAAACCATTTCCGAAGCACCTCCGGACTGGGTAGCGACCACAGGTTTGCCGGCTGCCATGGCTTCCAAAATTACGGTTGGAAAAGAATCCGGCAGTACGGATGGCAGCACAAAAATGTCCAAGGAAGCCATCACCTCAGGAATATCCTTGCGAAAGCCCAAGTAGCTGACGTTAGTCTCAAGTTTCTTGAGTCTAATCTCCTCTCCCATTTCCTCCAAAATAGACTCATAACCCGGGAATGGATCTCCTACCAGCAGGAAATGGGCTTGAGGGTATTTTTTGACAATTTTTTCCGCTAGTTCCAGAAAGAAAAGCTGCCCTTTCCCGGGATTGATCCGGCCGATCATGCCTATTAGAATAGTCTCTTCATCCAGCTTAAGTTCAGGTTTCAAATCACCTTTTGCCTGCAGGAAATCTTCATAGGGGATCCCATTGGGAACCACCTGAATTTTGGCGTATTGGAGCTCAGGTTGCCAGTGATCGGCGACTGCCTGCGAGACCGCGATGGGCCTGGGTGTGCTGCTGTCCAGCATTCTGGCCAGTAGCTTGACCAAGGGAGCAGGTCCCGGAAGGATCTCATGGATATGCCAAATATGGGGCAGTTTTTTTCGTTTGGCCCAAATGGATCCCACAATGACCGCCAGGGTATTGGAATATACCAATTCAAAGGAATACTTCCGGTGAAGCTGATTGAGGAATCGATAGGCTTTTAGGTTTTTTTGCACCCGATTAAAGAATCCTCCAGGATTCACATACTTTCTCCGGAGGATGCCCAAATTTTGAACATACGAAGGGATGTTCAGTGCTTTCAACTCTTCCTGAATTGAGCCTTCATTGGTCAGGACTACCACGGGAGAGAATCCCTGATTTTGGTAAAATCGGAGGACTTGTAAAATAATTTTCCCGGAACCGTAGCCTTCGGAGCTACTTTGTAAAAACAGGATATGTCGGTCTTTAGCCATTCTTCCTTCCATAAATTCCCAGAATTCCTGATTTTTCAAAAGGGACTGAGAGCAACTCTAAAAGCAAAGCAACCGGCAAAAGGATTGCGATTCCCAACATCAGTCGGATGGTTTTCTTCCTTTTCAACCGGAAGATGAGATTTTCCCGAAAACCAAATTTGCTCATCAAGGCTTGAAGCATTCCCAATACGCCCAAATGAACGGAAAAACCACGCTTTCCAGCGACTGAAATTCCAATTTTTTGGAGTTCGGCTTCAAGAGTCTGGGAATTCCAATGGGTCAAATGTTTGGGAATGTCCCAGTGCATCCAATCTTTACCGGCAATCCTTGCCTGCCAGGAATCCGCCCGTGGGACTTCCAGATAAATCAAGCCTCTCGGGGCGAGGTTATGCCGGAGGAGCTCCTTCAAAAGGATCAAAGGTCTGGGAAGATGCTCCAAAACATGGTTGAGGGTAATCAAGTCAAAATTCCCATCCTGGATCTTTCCTTGGGTGTACAGGCTGGTCAAAACCCTTACGCCATATTTTTCGGAAGCGAAATCTGCTCTGTTGGCTTCTGTCTCCACCCCCACACCATCCCAATCTAAAGCTTTGGCCACAGCCAAAAACTGTCCTTTTCCGCAGCCAAAATCCAACAATCGGTTGGCTTCCGGGAAAATGGATTGGGCTTGGCGGAGAACTTTTCTAGCCTCAGCGAAAATGATTTTTTCAAAAACAGAAGCACGATTATCCACCACGGCATAGACCTCATCCCGGTACAATTCCTCCCATTGAATTTCCTCAGGAACAAAAGTCCATTGAACACCGCAAGTGGGGCATGTACAAAGAGAAAAAGGACTTGGAGAAAAATTTGGAGAAGTGTTGCAGACCGGACAGGATAGTTGCCGCATGAATTAAGAACCGGGTTTCAGAATGAGCTGTTGAAAAGCTTCGATAAATTTTTGGGAAGAAAAATCTTTGGATCGCAGGTTACCTAATTGGATCAGCTGGGATCTCAAGTTGTTTTCCTGTTCCAAAAGTACCATTTTTTCAGTCAAATCTGCCTGATTTCCGGTTTGAAAAGAAAGTCCTGCCCCGTTGGCGACTTCTAGCAGTGCAGGTTGATCGGAATGGATCACGGGTACGCCAAAACCCATGGATTCCAGAATGGGAATGCCGAATCCCTCATTTTGAGAAGGAAAAACATATCCAAACGCGCCTTCATACAAAGATTTGATTTGGCTGTCTGAAATATATCCCGGCAAGAGGATTTGGTCTTGAAGTTCAAGCTGATTGACCAAATTTTGGACGATCGGAAAATCATTCATCTGCTTGCTTTGGCCGGGTCCTCCAGCCAAAACCAGTTTTTTGGGCTGGGGTGATTTTTGGAGATAGGTAGCATAGGCTTCTACCAGAAGCGGAATGTTTTTTCTTCGGTCAAAGGTTCCGATATGTAAAAAATAGCTTTGTGGTTCCAGTTTATTTTCCGACAAAAATTTTTGATCCACAGGAGCAGTAAGGCCTTTGGGAGCCTGATAGACCACTTCGATGGGCCAGGAATTTCCGAGATGCTGTTCCAGAGATTGCTTGGAATACTCCGTAGTGGTGATCAGGGTGGTGTTTTCTTTGAGCCCTTTTTTGATCAGGTTGAGAAAATATTTTCTCCACCAGCGGGGATAGTTTTCGGGCATTTGCCAGAAAAAAGCATCGTGAATCACCGTCATTCTTCTACATCCCAAGTTGGCCGCAGGGGAGACGAAATCCGGACAGATCAAGACATCCGGCTTGAATTTTTTCACCATATCCGGAAGCTGAAATTCCTTCCACCGGAAATAGTCCATGTGGTAGTTCAGCTTTTGGATTTTGGAATTCAGGTCTTTGTAGGAATCATCTGCGGCCTGCTTGTCCGGCTCATGGGTAAAAATCCATTCAATTTCCCGATGAGGGTATTTTCGAGCCGCTTTCGCCAGTTCCACCATATAGGTTTTGATCCCGGTACTGGCGACGTTGAGGTATTGAAGATCGAGGAGGACTTTCAATGTGGGGGAGATTAGGGATCAGATAAAGGAAGCCTGACCAAATGACTGCCACGGCTTCTGTTTGGTTGTCCAATTTAGGGATTAAGTCTTCAGATTTTTCAATTTTTCAAAAATTGATACGTATCTACAATACCGACCCTCTCAAGGGATTGCGCTCCTCTAGGAAAGGGTGGATTTAATAAGTTGGCGGTTTTATTTTCCAGGATTTTTTTTGGGGAAGTTTCACCACCACTTCCAAATCATCCGCAAAGGTTTTGGTGAGATTTCCCAATCTTGACAAAGCCTTAAATACCAGAAAAGGCGGCTTTAATTCGTAGTTTTTGTAATGATAGGGGTGGATCTCTACCTCAAAATCAGTACTGAGCTGATGGAAATAGGATTTGATTTCCCTTGGGGTATACTCCTTCCAATGATGTCCGTAGGTGACTTTTGAAAAAATATCGTCCACTGTGATGCCGATGGATTTCAGGGAAACCAAATTTTTAAAGGATCTGACCAGACTACCCAGGGCCAAGGCATTGGGTGTAGAGATGTAGATCATCCCTCCAGGCTTAAGGATTTGGTAGAGTGTTTTCCAGAGCTGAATGGGATTGAAGGTAATGTGCTCAAAAATCTCCGTGAAGACGATGAGGTCGTATCGGTCAGAGATATTCTGGAATCTGGGAAGATGGGCGAGGTCGTTTTCGAGGATGGGATTGATTCCAAATTTTTCCCCCCGCTTGGCCACAAAGGGTAGGTTCCAAAACTCCTCCACATCCATCCCGTCGACGGAAAACCCCATGTGGGAGAGCATCATGGAAGAGTGGAGGTAATGACTGCCAATATCCAGGACGCTTAACTTCTCCGAAGGTAGGCGTTGTCCAAACTCCTTTTCCAAAAATGAAGCAAAACGGGCATACCTATTTCGATGAAAGGCAAAATATTCCTGTTCATTGTTTTGTCCGGAAAAGGAGATTTCTTTTTCTACGAGATCTACGCTGTTCATTTTTTAAAGAAAAATGCCGCTTGGTCGCCTTGACCATTTTGGTTTAATGTCGCAGCTTTTGCTGCGAAAGTATTCATTTCGGCTTTGGTGAAGCCATTTTCCAAGTCAAAATCCACAAAATTTTGTCCTCTTTTGTAAATCTCTGTTCCCCAAAACTGATTCGGTAAACTGTCAAAAACAACCTTTTCCAGCTGGAGCCCTGCTTTTTCCCCCATAATCTTCATGGCGGCTACACTGGGAATAAACAGATGCCTGGGAGCATCCAGCTGAAACCAATACTCCCGCTCCTGTTGCCAGATGAGTCCATCAGTCACCGGGAGCCGGATCAAAGCCCTTCCTCCCGGCTTCAGCAGTTCGTCAATTTTGGAAAATGCCCGCAAAGGATCTTGAAAATGCTCAAAAGAATGGTGAAACATCAGGACATCGAATGTTCCTTTGATTTCCAAAAATGGGATCTTTTCAATGTGGAGGGAATTAAGATGGACCTCCTCTTCGATAAAAGGGTCAAAGCCCTGCAAATTCCTGAAACCGCAGGAATGGAGCTGCCAGAGTAGATTTCCATTTCCGCAGCCGATGTCCGCAATAGACTCTTCAGGGGAAGTTCCTAGGTTTTTGAGCCAACCTAGATATTCATTGTCCATCCAAGTCAGGCCCAGAGAAGATCCGTAGTACCTAGCTCTCTTTAACCATCTGATGAGGAATCCATCGGGCTTTATGGGTTTAAATGCATAATAATTGTCCGGATAAAAAGTGGACATATCCTCCGGTACTTGCACCAGGTGCAGGGATTTACACCTCAGGCATTCTCGATACAGAAACTCTCCGCCTAATCCATACATCCTCTCGGAGGCGATTACCTGCGAAAAGTCGGATGACTGACAGGCAGGGCAGTAATTTTTCATTCAATGATTTCTTTTTGATATGCAAAGGTAGTGTATT
>JAJLJS010000099.1:0-12365 GCA_033844545.1 Cyclobacteriaceae bacterium
AGGAAAGCCTTGATCCCTCCATCTTCCTTCCAAGGCTCCGGAAACCTCCCTTGAATTCGGTAATTCAACAAAGTCGTATACGCTTCGACATAGGTATCTGTCGGTACAAATATCTTGACATACAGCTTTTCCTCAGGATTGAGAGCCAGGTAGAACTCATTCAATTGCTGGATTCCATCTCCGTTGTCATCTCTCCAAGTATGCGTTCCATCACCGTTAGGTGCTGGGAGAAACACAAATTCCCGTTGCAGTTCCCGACCGTTTCCAATGGCATAGCTGACCTCATTTCGAATCAGATTTTTCCCCAAACTCCCCGAATAATCCACCTTACTGAGGACGGTCAGTTCACCGGGCAAGTCTTGGGTCAGGTATTCCAATTCCCGATAGGTGAAAGTTCCGGAAAGACTATGCTTCGTCCATTGCTTCCTCAGCGAAAAATTGGACGTCACCGCATCTGTGTATTCTTTTAAAATCCCCTCTATGGGAAATTTATCCTGTCTCCAGGCTACATCGGCCAGGAATTGAACCTTCAGGCTGTCGTTGTTTTGCAGGAATAGCTTATGTTCTCTGAAATTCATGGCAGTACTGATGACAGAGTCATTCTGACTGTTGATGACTTCATTTTGATCCAGAGAAAATTGATATCCCGGTACAAAAACCTTCCCGATGTAGCTCAGATTACCGAGGTACCTGGTCCATTTATTTTTCAGGGAATCCACGTCTGCATTCAGATTGAAAAATTCCTGGCGAAGTCGGATTCTTTGGGCCAGCTCCGTATTCCAGGTAGCCAAATGCTGGGTTCCGGTCAGTTTATCCTCCCGGTTTCTAAGGTAGACTTTGTAGAGAAAATTATTTCTGGAATCCTTATCCAATTGAACTTGAGTCCAAAATAGCCTTTCTGCCGCAGCTTGTTGGAGATCTTGGGTAGTCAATCCCCAATCCCGGTCAAATTCAATGTATCGAAGTCGGTCAATAAAGCTGAAATTGGTCGAGTTGTATTCCAATTCACCTTGCCCCTTGAAAACATACCCTTTCAACCAGGAAAATTCACGGTTTTCGGATTGCAAGCCTACTTTCCAGCCCAAACCCGCATTATTCTCATCGTCAAGGTTGGAAAAGAGGTTTTTATCCACCGAAGAAAGGGCAATCTCAGTGTAAACTTTTTCATGCTCCCCTACTTTTACTCTTGTCCCTGCTGTCATCATCCTCTTGGAATCCGGTGCCGGTAATTGGGTCAAAATGGAATAATCTCCCTGAGGCGATTCTCCAACTCTTGGGACAAATTCGAAGACGGTACCATTCGCCAATTGACGGCTTTTCCGGTAATCTCCCTGTCCCGCCCCGACTTGCGAAAAGGAAAGGAGAAAATGGGCTTTTTCCGGATCTGTAGAGTATCGGTAAAAGACCAGTGGATTTCCTCCTGCACCTTTCTCCACTACTTTTTCATAAAGAATTCGCGTAGGATCAAACGCCACGGAATCAATTCTGGGAATAGTGGCCAACTGGGTTTGATCCCCTACTCCAGCCAACAGAGCCTGTTCTTCGGGAGAAAACTCTGTAAACAAAGGCTGATTTCGATTGTCTTTTTCCTGATAGAAATTCAGGTAAAAATCCACCTTCCCATTGGTTTGCAAATGATTGGCTCCCAGAATAGAGCGGGAGTAATTTCTTTCCGCATATTCAAAATCCACCCGAACCCGGGAAAACTGGGTGATCAGCACTTTTGGGGTAAAAGTGATTTCGGCCTGATTGTAATCGATGACGTAGTCGGCATTGAAGCCTCGCTGTAGCTGCCTTCCGTCCAAAAACACCCGCTCGGAATTGGCCATCACCACCACGAATCTTTCCCCTTGTGGACCCGTAAGTCGGTATGGGCCCAAGACCCCTTCCAAGATGGGCACTTGAATAGATGCAAATTTCCCCTTTGCCACGGAAGCAAAAGCCTGGGTGCTGGCTTCCCAGTTGTTTTTCAGACCATATTTGGAAGTGAATTGCAGGCCTTGAACATTTTTGTAATACCTCAAAAACTCAGATTGTCGCTGCTGCAGGACTACATCCCCCGCTGCTAGGTTGAAATTGTCATTGTACAACTCGATCAGCACATTGTCGAAATCCTGAATCTGCTGGGTATTCCCTTCCGGCTGGAAAGGCACATTCTGATCCGTGATCGAAGCCCGAATTTTGAGGTTTTCCCCGATATCCCCTTCCAGCTGAAGATTCAGGGCAGAGTTGACAAACACATTTTGGGTATTTCCAAAAGATACTCCCCGGGTCAGGCTTCCGGTTTTATAAAGGGTATTGCTGGGAAAAAGCTCCTCCCGAATGTCCAGTTCGGGTCTGGGGTTGACCCGGTTGTCCTTAAACATGGCCGTGGAATCATAATCTGCTTCCAGCGTCCTAAGGACCAGAGTCCGATCGAGTTGAACCCCCAGGGTTTTATAACAGATTTGAAGGGAATCAGGCCTGGCTTCTCCTTGAAAAATGACCTGAAGTAGTCGGGAAGACACATGGTATTCGAATGGGTAGGAATTCCCCTCCCGATCCAAAATCCGAATACTGGACTCCAAAGCGGTCAGGGAATCCAAAACGAAGGCCTGTTCCAAGTCTGCTTTGGGATACCATCGGCACTTTTCCTGTGCTTGGACAGTCGCCAAACCGAAAAACAGAAACAGGAAGACAAACCTCAAGCGCATTCAGTATCGGTGCTTTTGGACTAAGGTACTAAAAACCGAAAACTATTCGACCAAAGGAAAAGTCAGATAAAAAGTTGTCCCTTTGCCTACTTCGGTTTCAAACCAGATTTTTCCTCCGGCAGTCTCCACTCCACTTTTGGCAATGGCCAAGCCCAGTCCCGAACCAGTGGTTTTGGTACTGAAATTCGGAATAAAAATCTTGTCCCGAAGCTCATGGGGAATCCCTTTTCCATTGTCAGAAATCTCTAAAAACACCGCTTGCTCCGTCATCCAAAGCCATACTTTGATATGGGGAGTCACCTGAGGCTCCACCGCCTGAATCCCATTGATGATCAGATTGGCGATCACCCGCCCAAAGAGCTTATCATCCCCCATAATCGGAATATTATCGGTGTAGGAATCGTCCCGGAATTCCAGATTGACCCTTTTGTCGTTCTGGAAGAGATCCAGGACTTTGAGGATTACCTCTTTGTAATTCATCCGCTCATTTTTGGGAAGCGGCATTTTGGCAAAAGTGGAAAATGAAGAGGCAATCCCACTCAAGGCATCTACTTGATGGATGAGAGTTTCCAAAGACTTTTTGAGCTTTTCTTTATCCTCCAGCTTTCCCTCATGTTCCAGCCGCATCAGATGTTGCAGCGTCAACTTCATCGGGGTCAGCGGGTTTTTGATCTCATGGGCAACCTGCTTGGCCATTTCTTTCCAGGCAGACTCCTTTTCTGTGGAAGCCAGGACTTTCTTACTTGCCTCCAGCTTGTAGAGCATGTTGTTGTATTCATTGACCAACAAGCCAATCTCATCCTTCGCTGCCCAATACATGGGTTCGTTATTTTCCAGATTGGTGGCTTTGAGCTTTTGGGTCAAAATTTTAAAGGGCAAGGTGAGATTTCTGGAAACGAAGCTGGACACAATCAAAAACAGAATGAAAATAACCACAAAAGCATTGAAGATATTGCTAAGCACATCCGCTATTAGGGAGTTGAGCTCCGTCTCAGATTCAAAAAACGGAACGGCCAATATGCCGGAAATGGATTGGTCAACTTGGGAGGGAATCCCTAAATAAACGGTCTGGTAGCGGAGATCCCCGATTTTCTCATCCAGCAAAAGCTCTATCTGGTTTTGTTCCATGATTCCCCCCATCGCCACAGGATTGATCAGATGGGAAAGGATTTTTTTGTCAAAAATATTGGGCCGGTTTGTGGACTCAAGGATTCCTTCCGGAGTATAAAACAAAATGTCGCTGGCTACAGTATTGGCCAGGGAGTTGATTTCTTCATTGAGCAAATCCCGGTCTACACTGGCAGGATTCTGATTGTTGAGCAGGCTTCCCAGGTTGAATCTGATCAAGTTTGCCTTTTCGATGTATTGCCGGTTGAGATCATCCTGATAGCTTCCGGTCAACAGTCCGATGGTAATTATCGAGATGATGATGATCGGAAAGAAAAAGGCAAAATTCAGGTAAAGCTGGAGCTTGGTGGAATAATTGAATTCGAAATTTCGGTATCCTTTGAACAAGGTATTCAAAAGGATGGACAAAAAAGTCAGGAAGACAAACGCCACAAAAAAGAGGGAGATATTGCCAAAAAACTGTGCTACAGACCAAGTCGGAGAGGAAATCACAATGAGTTCTTCTCCATTTTGGATCCCAAAATGATGATAACCCATGCTGATAATGCCGGATTCGAAGAGCTGCTCCCTCTCCAAATTACTCAGAAATTCTGCCTGGGAATAGTTGAATACTCCTGAGCTTCGGAGCAATTCTCCTTCCTTAAAAACTCCGAAGGGATAGGTGATCGGTTCGAGTTTATCTGCATATTTTCTATCCAGAAGCAATTTGGGGTACACACTTCCCGGCTGGATTCTCAGTTGATTCAGTTCCAAAAAGATCGTTCCCAGCAGGTTATTTTCCCGGACGATCGGAACAAATCCCACCATTTTATTGGCTCCAGTTTCCCGACCTCGGATAAAATACAAATCCCGAACACCGGTCGCAAAATCACTCTTGATAAATTCCTGCTGCAGGCTTTGCAGATTGACGCGTTCCAAGGGGCCTAGGACTTGCTGACCGGAAGGATTGAATACTCGAATGAGGACCTCAAACTGGTCAAAATAATTATCCAGGTAGATTTTTCGGATTTTGGTTTCAATAGGTTCTTTGGAAAGTAAGGGATCTGCCAAGCGGTTTTGAATGAACAGGTCATTTTTCAAGCGGGAAAAAATGTCACTTAGGAAAAACTCCGTCATGACGTCATTTTCGATCAAGTTCTGTGTCGCAAACCGGGATTTAGATTGCACCAATCGCTCTCTTTCGGTTTGAAATGTACTGATCCCCATCACCCCTGCCAAAAGCAAACTCGCATAGAAAAAGGTCAAAAAAGTATCCAGACCCAGTCTGAAAATATTCCGGTATAGTTCAAATTGGACAATCGTCAAAATGAACATCACATGGATAATCCAAGCCAGAAAGAACCAGAACGAATACAGGAACAATCCAAGTCCGATGGGTACGCCGAGCAACAAAACCCATTTGAAATAAAGATCCTTTTCTGGTTGGGTCTGAAGAAGGATACTGAATAAAGTCAAGGTAAAAAGTCCATACACCCCTGCCCAGAGAAAGAGAATCAAGAAACTGGTGGCTTTAAACCAATCAAACGACGGGATGGATCGGATATCCAAAACCCATTGGGAATTGAAGATCAAATCCCGGGGTAAATACCAAATCAGGAGAAACAACAAACTGCTCGTCAAAAAAACAATGATCAGAGAGTTTCTGGAATTCAGCTTGGTGACGATCCTTTGAGCCTTTTGCAGGGTATTTTTAGAAGCCAATTCGTATATCACCAAGCCCAATAAAAAGACTAGACCCAGGGTATTCAAAACCAAATCTCCCAAACTGGGATTAAGCCAAGAAGAGGCATAATTTACCGGATTGAAAAAATCCATTTCGAGGTATTCTGCCGGGAAGTTTAAAGAAACCATCAACACCCGAACGATCACAAACAAAATGGCCCCGTAGCCAATAGCCTGCCATCTGTACCCTTTTTTCCATTTCCTTCTCAAAAACTCAAAACTCAGGATCACATATAGGAGGGAGATGGAAAGGATAAAAATCAACAGGGCAGAATTCGAGACCTTGCTGACAGGTTCATATCCCAAGAGAAAATTGATCCCGAATATTTCCTTTCCAGCCTTGGTTTTTACCTGGTGATTCCCTTCCTGGGGATCTGCAAAAAGCTGAAAACGATCATTCCCAAATATCTCGGGATTGGGCCCTGTTTTCAGGTAATCATTTTCAATGGTCCCTGGCCAAATCAAGCGAAAGGCATGCACCAATAAATATTCACTTGCCCCTCTTTTGATTTTTCGGGTTTTGACCAAAAAGGTCCCAAATGGATCCTCTAGGAGTTGAAGCTCCTTGGAGAAATCCACCGAGGTAAAATCCAGATTTACCGTAAAGTCCGACCAAAACAACAGGTCTTTTTCCATGGTCAGAATAAACATCGGATACTGATGTTCTGGGTTGCTGATTTGGGTAAACGTAATCGGCTGCTCTGGCCTGACGTTCATCAAGACCTGGATAAAGTCCGTGTCAAATTGCTCGTCTGCTTTCTGTATTTTTTGCTGGATAGCCTCCAGATATTTCTCCTCCTCACTTTTTTGAAACACAAAAAAATTCAGGATCAATACTATCAGAAAAGAAATGCTGCTCAGAAAGATTAAGAGGCGACGGGCGGATGGGCTCATTGGTACTAAAAATAAAAAAGCAAAGTCTGGGATCAAACTTTGCTTCAAAATCTGTTACTGGACAGAAAGTTTGGCTTTTCTTTTCTTGGCCGTTCTATACCAAAGGTACCCGATGATGGCAGCCATCAAGTAGGGCATTACAAATAAATACAAGATCCCATTGTTGAGCCCGGCTCCAATACTCGCGTCTCCGTTGCTTACATTGTTTTCCACCGAAGCACGGCACATGGCACATTGGGCCCAGGTAGAAACCTGAATCCCGAGAAACAAAATCACAAACAATCCATACTTCATTTTCATGTCTTTTGGTTTTTCGGCCCTATCCGTGCGCGTAATAAGGCGCTATCATCAAATATACAATCACCCCCGTCACCGATACATATAGCCAGATAGGATAAGCAAATTTAACCACACTTCTGTGTTTTCTCCGCTGGTTAGTAATTCCGTAATAATACGCAAACAGGATCGGGAGAAGGGCAATGGCAGCAAATACCACATGCGTAATCAACAGAAAATAATACACCTGTCTTACCAATCCCTGTCCTCCAAAGGTAGTACTTTCTGCAGCACTGTGATAAATCACATAGGAAACCAGAAAGATGGCTCCCAATACAAAGGCAGCTGTCATCATGGCTCCGTGGTAGGTATAGTTTTTCCTTTTCACAAAAATCAAGGCCAATATCAGCGCAATTGAAGCAGCTGTATTCATGACCGCATTCAAATGGGGAAGGAAATACACCCAATCCCCAAAAGCTGAGATTTTGGTAGGCATAAAAAGCAGGACTGCTACTGCCAACGGAATCGCTATAGAGATTCCAATGATCCAATTTTTGACTTTCCCTTCATTCGGAAGGATAGGCGCATTACTTCTTTCCATGCAATAGTACTTTGGTCTCTAATATCAATAAATCCACTTGTTCGCGATTTGTTCCGCTGTAGTATCCCCTAATTCTGCCTTGGGAATCAATCAGGATGAATTTATCACTGTGTACAAAATCATCCGGTACTCCATTGCCATCCACGGTGGGAATGACAAAGCCACATTTAGCCAATTGGTAGGTTTCCTCCTTGGGACCTGAGAGAAAATGCCATTTGCCCGGAATGGCATTATGCCTTTCCGCATACTCTTTCAAAATCTCCGGGGTATCGTATTCAGGATCAATACTTATTGACATAATCTGCACTTGTCCTTCCTCTCTAAACATGTCGTTTACCCGCTCCATTTCCTTCGACATAATCGGGCAGATACTCGGGCAAGAGGTAAAGAAGAAATCCACGATGGTGATTTTCCCTTCCATTTCCTGACGCCCAATCCTTTTTCCTTCTTGGTTGGTAAAAGAAAATTCAGGAATATCATGCTGAGTAGTATCGGAGGATGGGCATTCCTGAAAAGGATTATCTACTCCGTTTTGGTAATAAATGGGAAGATCATATTCATTGGTTCCGAATCCTTTCAAAAACATGAAAATCAGAACCGGAATCAGCAAAATGCAGACAAGCACAAAGCCCTGCAATATTCTCAAACTTCGCATATCAACTTTTTAACAAAAAAGAGGGTTGAAGTGATTCACCCCAACCCACTTATTTTATCCAATGGATGTGTTTACCAACGCAACATGAAAATGTCGGTTCCTTCTTTGGCCAGTGCTATCAGCAACCAAATCAAGAAGATCAAAGGTACAATGATAGAATAAAACAAAGGTTTCACTTCGTCCCCCAAGTGCATGAACTCCATCATGATGTATTTGGCTTTCCAAATAGTCAAAATGATAAACAAGGCGTACAGCAAAAGACCCCTTGGCATGGTGAATGCCATGATAAATTCAGCTACCGTGATGGCCAAAAGAATTCCGGCAGTTATCCAGATTTTCTTCACCTTCGCCTCATTTCTTGGCGTTACTTCAAGCGTAGACTTATTTTCTTGAATTTCCATATTGCAATGTTTTTTATAGCTTAAATCAGGTAGAACAAGGTAAATACAAATACCCAAACCAAATCCACAAAGTGCCAGTAAAGACCGATTTTTTCGATCATTTCGTAGTGACCTCTTCGGTCATACACCCCAACAGCAGCTTGATAGAAGGCTAGGAATAGAAGTACCACACCGATAGTTACGTGGAAACCGTGGAAACCGGTGATAAAAAAGAACAGTTGGGCAAAAGCCGGAGGTCCATATTCATTGACCACTAGGTTAGCCCCGAAAACCGTCTCGGTCACCTCACGACCCAGGCTGTTGATATAGGTCAGCAAAGAACCACCGTCAGTTCCGTGGATAAAGTGACTCCATTCCCAAGCCTGACAGCCCAAGAACGTGATCCCACCCACCATGGTCCAAAGCATCCATTTGACCACGTCGTTTCGGTCATTTCTATGTCCTGCCTCTACCGCCAATACCATGGTCACTGAGCTGGAAATCAAAATGAAAGTCATAATCCCTACGAAAACAAGGGGAGCATGGAAACCATGCAGGAAAGGAACTGCCTCAAAAACCAATTCCGGTACAGGCCAATACTCATTGGATCCTACAAAAGAATCAGCAGGACCTGCATACGCCGGATAACTCACCCGGATGGAGAGATAAGTGATCAAAAACGCAGCGAAAGTGAAAATGTCGGAGAGCAGGAAAAACCACATCATGAGTTTTCCATAGCTGGCTTTCATGGGTTCGTTACCTCCACCCCAAGTGCCTCTTTTCGAGCTTACTCCTATAGCAGTAGAATGCGCAGACATAGATTAATTGTTTGTACCAGGTTTATTTTAATGATTCAAAAGCAAAAACATAAATAGATATAGCCAAAGCCCCCCGAGGAAATGCCAATACGTGGTGGCCATTTCCATCGTGTTCATTGACCGGGAATGAACCTTTAGTCGGAAGCTCGAAATTAGCACAATTATCAGAAATAGTAAACCACTGATAAGGTGCAGTGCGTGCATGCCGGTGATCACATAGAGGAAAGATCCCGCCGGATTCCCGACAAAAAATACCTCCCGGTCCACTAAAGCCACCCAACTATACCATTGACCCACCAAGAATGCGATCCCCAGAATAACAGTGATCACCATTCCGATTCTTAAGTTAGCCAAATTGTCTTTTTTGGCAGAGTAATAAGCCCATTGCAAGACGATGGAACTCAAAACCACCACCCCTGAGGTAAACCAGAAGATTTCCGGCAAGTCGTACTCCAGCCAGTTTCCCTCAGCTTGTCTTACTATGTAGGCTGATGTCCATGCTGCGAAAAGCATGACAACAGTGACCATAAACAACCAAAGTGCAAATTTCTTTGGATGCATGCTGATCGGCTGCTCAACGATATCAATGTATTTCAGTTCTCTTTCCATGATTAAGGCATTTTATCCAATAGGTAAGCAATCTGTACAATTGGAAGGTATAGAAAGGAGCCAAACATGATCTTAAGGGCTGACTTTCTGGAGCAATCTCGCATCAAAGAGAAAGTTTGAGCCAAAAACAAAACTCCGCAAATCGTAGCCACAATCCCCGAATTGAGTCCCGTCAGGCCAAAATAAGTCGGCAACAGTCCCAAGGGAAGGAGAAAGAGCGTATAAATCATGATCTGGATAGCCGTATTCAAATCCTGGCCTCCTCCGCTTGGAAGCAATTTAAATCCGGCTCTTTTGTAGTCCTCATCACTCACCCAGGCAATAGCCCAGAAATGAGGAAACTGCCAAATAAACTGAATCCCGAAAATGATTAATGCCTCATGGGAAATAGCGCCTGTCGCAGCCGTCCAGCCTAAAAGCGGAGGCATGGCACCGGGAATCGCCCCTACAAAAACGGCAATGGGGCCAACTTTCTTCAGGGGAGTGTAGGCAAATACATACAGCACCATGCTCAAAATCCCCAACCAAGTCGTCAGAGGATTGGTGAAGATCCACAACAAAGCAATGCCAGCTATGGCGACCATCACTGTGAACCAATAAGCTTCTTGAAGAGAAATGATTTGCAATGGAAGCGGCCGGTTCTGTGTACGCTTCATCAGTTTATCCAAGTCCCTTTCCATGATTTCATTGGCAGCTCCGGAGGCACCGGAGATCAGAAATCCACCCAAGGCCAAACCTAGAAACCCGGACCAGCCAAAGCTAAGCCCACGGTCACCCAGAATGTACCCAAAGACGGCAGAAAAGGTCACCAAAGCAGAAAGTCTGACTTTGACCAAATCAGAATAAGCCTTAAACCTGCTTAAGATAAAGGTTGATATAGTATGGTCAGTTACGTTAACTGTCCTCATTGTTTACTCCTAGTTTAACTTAAACTGAATATGATCCTTCAATTGAAGAATCAGGACAAACTCTACTCCAAGGATTAGAGAACCCAGCAATAAATGAATCGGCTGAAGCATGGCAGGAATACCAAAATAAGCCATTCCCATTCCTGTGGCAATTTCTAAAATCACCAAACCGATCAATACCTGACTCCAAAGACTTACTTTGGAATTCCTTGCTGTATACCGAAATGCCCAAAGGAAATAAATCAAGTGTACCCCGAGGATGGCTAAAGAAAAGGATCTGTGAATCAGAAATTCAACTCCAATTCGGCTAATCCACTCTTCTCTCAGTAAACCACCCAATTCAAAGGATATCCGGTCTATTTCTTCCCGAACCTGAGTGCCCAGGACAACTTGAACGAGCATCAAGACCGTTCCTAGAATAAGCATTACCTGAACCTTGACAGGAACATCCATACTTACCCCCTGACTTGGTTGAAGCCTTTGAGCCCGGTGATTGACATACAGCAAAACTGCCACTAAGGCCAACGCCAAGAGCATATGGAAGGTAATCATCCAGGGCAGAAGGTTGGTGGAAACCACAATCGAACCAATCCATCCCGTGAACAGAACCAACACCAAGGCAAACATGGAGTTTAGCGGTATCCATCGGTCAATCGACCATAGTTTGAAAGACTTCCAAAGGGTCAAAAGGATAAATAACCCAATGACTACTCCAATGAGCCGGTTGATGTATTCAATCCAAGTCTTGACCGCGTTAAACTCCTCCTCCACCAAAATGGATTTGTCGTTGGCAATCCGCTGGGCAGTCTCAGTAAATCCCAATTTTTCAAGGAGTGCTACAAACCTTTCGTTTTTAGCAAGTCTGATATTCAGATAGATTTCTTGATAATTCTCCGGAAGTTGATCCACACTAGTCGGAGGGATTACACTTCCAAAACATTTTGGCCAATCGGGACATCCCATACCTGAGCCGGTACTTCGGACAATTCCTCCGACCAAAATGAGAAAATAAACAGCTACCACCGTCATGAATGAAGTACGGCGGAAGCTGTTTAGGTGATGATTAGTGCTTGGATTCATTTGCAACCAAGACCTCTTCCTCTTCTTTCATGATTTCAAGCTCCAATTTCACTTGCTCCTGCTCGTGCGGAAGATTGGATTCTGGAGTTTGAGAAAGAGGTACAGTCTGAGGAATAAAGTCCTCTGCAGCACCTGGCTTGGAATAATCATAAGGCCAACGATAAACTGTTGGGATTTCTCCTGGCCAGTTGCCATGTCCAGGTTCGATTGGAGTAGTCCATTCCAAGGTAGTGGATCTCCAAGGGTTTTGAGTAGCTCTTCTTCCTCTATACATGCTATAGAAGAAGTTGAACAAGAAAATGAACTGAGCGGAGAAAGTTACAATCGCAGCTACAGACACAAACATGTTCAAGTCTGTGTACATGTTGGAAAACTCAAAGTTGGTCCAAGAATAATATCTTCTTGGGAAGCCGGCGATACCGATGTAGTGCATTGGAAAGAATACCAAATACACGCCTACAAACGTCAACCAGAAGTGGATATAACCCAATCTCGCATCCATCATTCTTCCAAACATCTTTGGGAACCAGTGATAAACCCCAGCCAAAAGACCGAAGAAAGATGCAGAACCCATTACCAAGTGGAAGTGAGCTACAACGAA
>JAJLJS010000100.1:0-5235 GCA_033844545.1 Cyclobacteriaceae bacterium
TTTTTTTATGCCCAAATCCAGGAGAATCCAAACCAACAAATCAGAAATCCTGAAAGAAATCCTGCATAAACCTCCAAAGGTTTATGCGCATCAAGATAAAGTCGGGAAGAAGCAACCGCTCCGCTGAGCAGTAAAGTCAAAAGAAGAGGATAAAGCTCATTAAACGTTGGAAAAAGTTTTCCTAAAAGTAAAATCACTCCAAGCAATCCCCCCAGTCCTGTCATGTGAGCAGACATCTTCCAAAAAACGGTAACGATGGTCAATGTCACCACCGAAAAGCTGATTACGGCCATTCCTTTCCACAGAATAGGATCAAGTTCGCTTTTTTGGTACAGGAAGTAAGTAGTCATCACAAAATAAATGCAGGTGATTACAAAAGGAACCATACGGTCCTGCTTTTTGGGGAGATGGAGACTTTTGACCATTCCGCTTAGCCTAAGTCCAATGATCGTAATCATGGGAATCAAAAGTGTGGACAATACGATCAGGTAAAAAATCTGGACCTTGAATTCTTCAGGAAGACTTGTCGACTCCGGCACCGCAAATAACAACAAGCCGAAAACCAAAGCCGGAACCAGCAAGGGCTGAAAAACCACAGTGAAAATCAAGGCAAGGGCTCTCAGCACTACAATTCCTTTCTTAATCTAGCCACTGGAATCTGCAATTGCTCTCGGTATTTTGCCACTGTCCTTCTGGCAATGTTATACCCCTTTTTGTTGAGCATTTTGACAAGCTTGTCATCTGAAAGCGGCCTTCTTTTGTCTTCTCCATCCACCATCGCCTGAAGAACCGATTTCACCTCCCGGTTACTCACATCTTCCCCGCTGTCGGTAGAAATTCCTTCGGAGAAAAAGTATTTCAGTGGATATACTCCAAATTCCGTTTGAATGGACTTGCTGTTAGCTACCCGGGAAACAGTGGAAATATCCATGTCGATTTTCTCGGCAATATCCTTCAAAATCATCGGCCGGAGATTGGTCTCATCCCCATCCATGAAAAACTCTTTTTGATACATCAAAATCGCCTCCATGGTCCTGAGAAGCGTATTTTGGCGCTGCTTAATCGCGTCAATAAACCACTTGGCCGAATCCAGTTTCTGCTTGACAAAGCTGACCGTCTCCTTTAGCTTTTTGTCCTTTTTGTCACTTTTGTCATAGGCGTCAAACATTTCAGCATAAGATCTGGAGATCCTTAATTCAGGCGCATTTCGGGAGTTTAGACTTATCTCCAGCTTTCCGCTGTTATTGGTAAGAATGAAGTCCGGGATGATGTATTGGGTTCTTACCAGTCCATCCGAAATCCCCCCTGGTTTTGGATTGAGCCGAGTGATCAGATTGACCGCGTCTTTGATCTCATCCTCAGTCAAATCCAGTCTCTTTTGAATTTTCGAGTAATGCTTTTTGGTAAACTCTTCAAAACAGTCATGGACTATGGCCAAAGCGTGCTGGACATCAGGATCATCCGGATGCTCTTTTCGCTCCAACTGAATCATCAGGCATTCCTGAAGATTTCTGGCGGCAATTCCTGCCGGGTCAAAAGTTTGGATTTTTCGGAGGATCTCCTCCATTTCATCGATATCGGTTTCGATATTTTGTGAAAAAGCCAAGTCATTGATGATGGCTTCCAGGTCTCTCCGGATATACCCGTCGTTTTCAATGCTCCCGATGAGTTGTTGGCCGATTATTTTTTGCCTCTCATCCAGCTTCAAAAAATTAAGTTGGGAAATCAACTGCTCATGCAAGGTAGACTGGGAGGAAATGGGAATTTCCCTGTCCTCTTCATCCGGGTTGTAGTTACCATCCCCCTGCATTTTGTAACCGCTGTACTCATCATCGAGGTAATCATCCAGATTGATGTCGCTGTCGTCTCTCCCCAAGTCATCTTCGTAATTATCCTCATAATCCTCCTCTTGGGACTTTTCAGACTCTTCTTCCCTGCCTTCTTCCAAGGCAGGATTGATTTCCAGCTCCTCTTCAATTCGGGCATCCAGCTCTGCAGTAGGCACTTGCAGCAATTTGATAAACTGAATCTGCTGAGGAGACAGCTTTTGGGAAAGAGATTGAGAAAGATTAAGCTTCTGCATGTACGAATATAAACCTGCTTTTTGGGTTTAAAAAAAGCTTTTTCTCCTGAAAAAGCCAGCTGATCAAAGTTAGGAAAAAGACCCAATTTTTTGATAAAAAGGTGATTTAATCGTTTTTTTGCATTCCATTTTATTTCGACAGGAAAAAGATTTTTCCGATAAAAAAACGAGCATGGCATTTAACAAGCGGGTCAAAATCAAGACCATCCTAGATCAAAAACAGATCGGACAGGAAATCACCCTGATGGGTTGGGTTCGCACGAAGCGAAGCAATAAAAATGTATCCTTCATTGCCCTCAATGACGGTTCTGTCATTACCAATTTCCAGGTGGTTGCTGACCCCAATGTCATCAGCGAAGATATTCTTAAAAAATGCAGCACTGGAGCCTGTATCAAAGTTTGGGGACCCTTGGTAGAATCTCAGGGTGCAGGTCAGACCGCCGAGCTTCATGCTGTAGGAATTGAGATATTGGGAGAAGCAGACCCTGAAAAATATCCTCTTCAGCCCAAAAAACACTCCTTGGAATTTCTACGGGAAATCGCCCACCTCAGAATGCGGACCAATACCTTTGGCGCTGTATTTAGAGTGAGACATGCTTTAGCCTATGCGGTGCACAAGTATTTCAATGACAAAGGCTTTTTCTATATCCACACCCCGATCATCACAGCATCGGATGCCGAGGGTGCAGGAGAAACCTTCAAAGTGACCACCTTTGATTTGATGAATCCTCCCAAAAACGAGGAAGGCAAAATTGATTTCAAACAGGACTTCTTTGAACGGGAGACCAATCTGACAGTTTCAGGACAGCTGGAAGGAGAATTGGCCGCCATGGCCTTGGCGGAGATTTATACTTTCGGACCTACCTTCCGGGCAGAAAACTCCAACACAACCCGTCACCTGGCTGAATTCTGGATGATCGAGCCTGAAATGGCATTTTATGATGCAGAAGACAACCAAAACCTGGCTGAGGACTTCCTGAAATACATCATTCAGTATGCCCTGGAAAACTGTGAGGAAGACTTGAAATTCTTGGCCCAAAGAGCACAAGAGGAAGAAAACACCAAACCTGCTGACCAACGCTCAGAATTGGGATTGATTGAAAAGCTGAAATTTGTCGTGGAAAACGACTTTGTGCGCCTGACCTATACTGAGGCCATTGATATCCTCCGCAATAGCAACCCGAATAAAAAGAAGAAATTCCAATACCTGATCGAATCATGGGGAGCTGACCTGCAATCCGAACACGAAAGATATCTGGTTGAAAAACATTTTAAGAAGCCGGTAATCCTTACCGACTATCCGAAGGACATCAAGGCTTTCTACATGCGTCAGAATGAGGATGGCAAAACCGTCGCTGCCATGGACATCCTTTTCCCTGGAATTGGAGAAATCGTCGGTGGATCTCAGCGGGAAGAAAGAATGGATAAGCTGACCCAACGAATGCAGGAAATGCATATCCCAGAGGATGAACTCTGGTGGTATTTGGATACCCGAAGATTCGGAGCTACACCCCATGCAGGATTTGGATTAGGCTTTGAGCGGATGGTCCAGTTCGTCACCGGAATGGGCAATATCCGTGATGTAATTGCCTTCCCGAGAACTCCAGGAAATGCAGAATTTTAAAACCAAATCAACCTCACCGTCAAAGTGAGGTTTTTTTTCCTTCCTTTCTTAATTTCTTAAATAGAAACTCACCAGAATAGCGCTAGTCCCAGGTCATTAGGCCGAGACCCATTTCAATCCGGCAATGGAGCCGATCAACGTGATCAAAAAGAAAATCCTCCACAGATGAGCAGGTTCTTTGAACACGAAAATCCCTACCAAAACTGTCCCCACTGCTCCTATTCCCGTCCATACTGCATAAGCAGATCCTATGGGAAGGGTTTGGGTGGCTTTAATCAATAAAGCCATTGAAATGATCAAGGTGACTGCAAAACCTCCGTACCAACCCCATTGGATGAGGCCTGTGGTGATTTTGGCTTTGCCTAGGCAAAAGGCGAATGCGGTTTCAAACAATCCAGCAAGAATTAAAATTAGCCAGTTCATAGGTATATAATATGTTGCAAAGGTTAATGATTCTAACCTTTAGTTTAAATTCAATTATCCTGATTTTATATGAAATCAACTAATGACCTTCACCCTTCTTGCCAAAGGAATACAAAGGACACTGAATAAAATCGCCAGATAACCCACCAGGTTGAAATTGGTCAATTGTCCCGCTTCATTTTCACCGATAATCAAACCCGCAATCAAGGAAGCCAGACCAGCCGCAATCTGCTGAACAGCCGAGTTAAAACTCAGGAAACTTCCCCTATTTTCGGGTTTGGCGGTAGCCGTGATGATCGCCGCAGCAGGGACATACCTTCCATTGGAGGTCACGAAAAACATCGTGGTAATCATCAATACAAAAGGGATCGGAGTCACTCCCAAATGGGTAATCACCCCAATAGGAATTAAATTCAAAACCATGAAAATGCTGAAGATTTTAAGCTTACCATACTTGTCGGAGAGCCTTCCTACCCAAGGTGAGGTAAAAATGGTAAATCCTCCGCCTGCGATGTAAATATAGGTCAACTGCATTTCCGTGAATCCTACATTGGCTACATTGAAAGGGCTCAAAAATGGAATGATCATGAACTGCCCAAACATCATCATAACAGAGAGCGTGATAGCCCGCATTTGATTGTTGTTTCCAGTCACTCTGGAAACTACCTGCAAAGGACTGGGACGTTGGATCTCTTGGTGAAGGTGACCTGCTATAGTGGGAATAAACTTTACAATCATTCCCAAAGAAATGATCGAGAGCCCAGTGAGAATATAAAAAGGTGTATGCCAATCAGATAAACTCGCCAAAAACAAGCCCAAAGGAACGCCCATCACGGAGGCAAAGGAAAATGCCGACATGACCAAGCCCATGGCTCTTCCTCTTTTTTCATAAGGAATTACATCCCCAATGATCGCTAAAATCAAGGCCGAGGTCAAGCCCCCAAAAATCCCCGAAATCACCCGAGCTGCCAATAGAATCGGGTAGCTTGGGGATAAGGCACAGCCTAAGGTTCCGATCGTAAATCCGATATAAACCCAAAGCAATATTTTTTTGCGATCAAAGCGATCCAGGAAAAAGGCTCCGAAAAAACTAGAAATCCCCGCA
>JAJLJS010000101.1:0-2677 GCA_033844545.1 Cyclobacteriaceae bacterium
GGAACCACCAATTCGATGTGTCCCATACGCTCACGACGTACTTTTTTCTCAGTTACTTCCACACCGCAACGGTCGCAGATAATGCCTTTATATCTGATTCGCTTGTATTTTCCACAATGACATTCCCAATCCTTCACAGGACCAAAGATCCGCTCGCAGAACAAACCGCCCATTTCAGGCTTATAGGTTCTGTAGTTGATGGTCTCTGGCTGGGTCACTTCACCATTGGAACTGTCCAGAATAGATTCTGGAGAGGCCAAGCTGATAGTCACTCGGGAGAAATCGTTGTTGAGTTTTTTATTTTTTCTAAACGACATAATTTTTTGAGATATGTTCAGGGCGGTTGTCCGCCCTATGAGCCAAATTAATCCAGGGTAATTTCAAGAGCCAAGCCTCTTAACTCGTGAACCAATACATTGAAGGATTCAGGAATATTTGGCTTAGGAAGGTTTTCACCTTTCACAATCGCTTCGTAGGCTTTTGCTCTACCGATTACGTCATCAGACTTTACAGTCAGGATTTCTTGAAGGACATGAGACGCACCGAATGCTTCCAGTGCCCACACTTCCATTTCTCCGAATCTCTGACCACCAAACTGTGCCTTACCACCCAATGGTTGCTGAGTGATCAAGGAGTACGGTCCGATAGATCTTGCGTGCATCTTATCATCCACCAAGTGACCTAGTTTCAGCATGTAAGAAACCCCTACCGTAACTGGCTGGTCAAATTTCTTTCCAGTCAAGCCATCATAAAGGTAGGTACGTCCGTAAGCCGGCAAACCTGCCAATTCCAATTCGGCGGAAACCTCTTCCAAGGAAGCTCCATCGAAGATTGGAGTTGCATATTTTTTGCCCAACTTCTGACCAGCCCAAGCCAATACTGTTTCGAATATCTGTCCGATGTTCATTCGGGAAGGTACACCCAATGGGTTCAATACGATATCCATTGGAGTTCCGTCTTCCAAGAATGGCATGTCTTCGTCTCTTACGATTCTGGCCACGATACCTTTGTTACCGTGACGACCTGCCATCTTATCCCCTACTTTCAGCTTACGCTTCTTGGCGATGTACACTTTAGCTAACTGCACAATACCTGCTGGAAGCTCATCACCTACTTCAAGGGTGAATCGATCACGCTTGAATCTTCCGGAGATTTCATTTCTGGCATTGGTGTAGTTTTTAACTAACTGAACAATCAAATTATTGGTGTGTGCATCTTCAGTCCAATCATCCAAAATGATGTCAGAAATCAAGTTAGCTTCTTCAGGAACATTGTAGTTGGACTCATCTCTGTAAGGGTTCTTAGCAGGGAAAAGGTTATTCTCAATATTCTTCAGGTTGAATTTCACACCCTTGCTGATGATCTCATCCCCAAATTTGTGCTTCACGCCCAAAGAGGTCTTTCCATCCAATAAGGTCACCAATTTGTTGATCATTCTGGCACGAATGCCCAAGAGATCCTTGGAGTATTTCGCTTTCAGTTTTTCAACCTCTGCCTTAGACTTCGCTCTGTTGTCCTTGTCTTTCTTAGGTCTGGAGAACAATTTGGTTTCGATTACAACACCGTTCAACGATGGAGAAGCTTTCAAAGATGCATCCTTCACATCACCGGCTTTGTCACCGAAGATTGCTCTCAAAAGTTTTTCTTCAGGAGTTGGATCAGTTTCACCTTTAGGTGTGATTTTACCGATAATGATATCACCTTCTTTTACTTCAGCTCCGATCCGGATGATCCCGTTTTCGTCCAAATGCTTCACAGCTTCTTCAGAAACGTTCGGAATTTCAGAAGTCAATTCCTCCTCGCCTCTCTTGGTATCCCTAACTTCCAACTGGAATTCTTCCACGTGAATAGACGTGAAGATGTCCTCACGAACTACTCTCTCGGAAATTACGATCGCATCCTCGAAGTTATACCCTTGCCAAGGCATGTAAGCCACTTTTAGGTTTTTACCCAAAGCCAACTCACCGTTATTGGTTGAATAACCTTCTACCAAGACCTGACCTTTTTCCACTCTTTCCCCTTTCAATACCAAAGGAGTCAAGTTGATGGTGGTGTCTTGGTTAGTTCTTCTGAATTTGATCAGATCGTATGTTTTGTATTCGTCAGAGAAATTCACCAAAAGATCCTCGTCTGTAAGATCGTACTTGATGGTGATTTTCTTCGCATCCACATAATCCACTACCCCGTTTGCTTCTGCAATAATCAAGGCTCTGGAATCAATGGCTGCTTTTCCTTCCAAACCTGTCCCTACAATAGGCGCTTCAGGTCTCAACAAAGGAACTGCCTGACGCTGCATGTTGGATCCCATCAAGGCTCGGTTTGCATCATCGTGTTCCAAGAATGGAATCAAAGATGCAGCTACGGATACAATCTGATTAGGGGCAACATCCATGTAGGAGATTTCGGAGGGCTCCAATACTGGGAAGTCACCCTCGAATCTTGCCTTCACCTTTTCGTTGATGAAGTTTCCTTTTTCGTCCAATGGGGCATTTGCCTGGGCAATGTTGTTATTGTCTTCTTCCTCGGCGGTCAAGAAAACAATGCTCTCTGCATTCATTCCAACTTTACCGCTCTCCACTTTTCTATAAGGAGTCTCCAAGAATCCCATGGAGTTCACCTTCGCGTGAACACAAAGGGAAGAAATCAAACCGATGTTAGGACCTTCCGGAGTTTCGAT
>JAJLJS010000102.1:0-3165 GCA_033844545.1 Cyclobacteriaceae bacterium
TCACTGCTTCTCCATTCGAAGGCCGTCCCATATTGATCAGTATTGAGACCAAGATGCTTTTGATACCAATTCTTGGTGGCATCGGGATCTTTAACCTTGAAAAAAATCCCTCCAATACCGGTGACACGCTTTTTCATAGGTTTATAGTATGCTTTTTAGGAAATTTCTAGCCCTCTCCAAGTCCTCTTTGGTATCAATGGCAATTGCCTGATGGGTGGTTTCAACCATTTTGATTTTGACTCCCTGCTCCACCAATCTGAGTTGCTCAAGCATTTCGATTTGCTCCAAATTGCCTTTGGGCCAAGAGGTAAATTCCAGCAAGAGCTCCCGGGTATAGGCATAGACTCCAATATGCTTCCAATAGACCAAATCTTCTCTTTTTTCCCGGTTGAATGGAATTGGAGATCTGGAGAAGTAGATGGCATTGTTGTTTTTGTCCAAAACCACTTTGACAGAATTGGGATTATAGGATTCGTCTTCCGAGATTCGGCACATCAGAGAAGCCATCTTCACTTTGGGACGTTCAAAAGCATTGACCAAATCCCGCAGAGAGCTGGCATCCTGAAATGGCTCGTCACCCTGGACATTGACAATTAAGTCTGCATCCACCACTTCCAAAGCTTCGGCAATCCGATCAGAACCACTCTCGTGGGGCTTTCGACTATAATATACCTTTCCCCCAAGATCCAATATCTGCTCCCGGATCAGCTCATGGTCAGTCACAACCCAGACTTCGTCGAAAACACCAGTGGCCAAGGTGCTGACGTAGGTTCTTTGAATGACCGAGATTCCTCCCAAGTCTTGTATTAGCTTGGCCGGAAGCCTTGTTGAAGCGTATCGAGCAGGAATAAGCGCGGCTGTTTTCAATAGATTTTTATTCATTCAAACACAAAACAAAATATAAACAATCAAACAGCCATCAAAAAAACTAATTCCTAATTCCTAATTCCTAATTCCTAATTCCTAATTCCTAATTCCTAATTCCTAATTCCTAATTCCTAATTCCTATCTAATTCTGAAGTACTTTTTGATCGTCTGTACAGGGTCAAACTTCTTGGAGGTTTTAATTTTCTTCCGCTTGGTCTCCAAATCTTCCCCATAGTAATTGTACATGTACTTGTTGTTTTGGGAATAGAGATAGGTATTGCCGTATCCGTAGTTATAGCCTTCGTAGTGGTATCCTGAGTTGATGATACCGTTAAATACCCCATACACATTCTTCACCTGTTTGTTGTTAAACAGGTCATTGATCATGACCAGGTGATCTTTGTTGGTGTAGTTTTGACGAACTACGTAAAGATTGATATCAAATAGTCGCATCAAGTCAATGGTCTCGGAAACCAAGCCCATCGGAGGGGTATCAAATACCACAATGTCAAACTTAGATTCCAAATAATCCAAAAACTCCTTAAGACGATTGGTTTGAAGAAGTTCGGCTGGATTTGGAGGAATTACCCCACTCGGCACAAAATAGAGATTTTGATGGGAGGTTGGAAGAACAATGTTTTCTGCCTCCACCTTACCGATCAAATAGGTAGATAAACCTACTTTTTCGGAGTGTCCAAAGTAAGATGCCAATTTGGGTCTTCTCAAATCGGCTCCAACCACTACTGTTTTTTTGGATCCTAAGGCCATTGCTGAGGCCAGGTTCAGCGAGGTAAAGGTTTTTCCTTCCCCGGATACGGAAGACGTCACCAGAATTTTCTTGGTGTTTTTTCCGGAGGCGAGATAGGTAATGGCGGATCTTAATGATCGAAAAGATTCTGCCACGGCAGATTTGGGATGATCCAATACCACCAAATTGGTTCCTTTGGTACTGTATCCGATTACGCCCAGTTGTGGGATCATGAAGTGCTTTTTCAGGTCACGTTGATCTTTGATGGAATCATCAAACATATCTCTGATCACAATAAAGCCAAAGGGAAGCAAAAAGCCCAAAGCTATGGCAAGTCCATAATTCTGTGTTTTTTTTGGAAAAACCAAGGTCCCTCTTTTGGCCACATCCAAGATGGCATTGTCTGAAACGTTGGCAGCACGGGCAATTCCAGCCTCCACCCTTTTTTCCAGAAGATAGGTGTAAATATTCTCCCTTAACTCAAACTCCCTAAAGATATCGGTGTACTTGGATTCAGATTCAGGAAGTCTGGAAAACTCAGAATCATAGGTTAGGATTTCCTGTTGGATACTTGCCTTTTGTTTCTTGGTGTTTTCGATCAGATTGACCACGTTCTCAAAAAGTGCATCCTGAACTTTTTCCATCTGTACGTCAATTTTGATGACTTCAGGGTGGTTTTCATTGACTGTGGCCAGTAGTTTTCTCCTATCTTGAGACAGGGTTACCAGTGTTTGAATCAGTCCATTCAATAAGGGATCAGGCACACCAATCACCGAAGGAGCAATGACATCGGAATAATCTTTGGTTTTTTTGTCCATGTATTGCCGGATTTCTTCAAAGTACTGAAGCTGGTAGTCCAGTTCAGCCTTGCGCTCGTCCAACACATTCATTTTTCCGAGGATGTTGGAAAACTCTGCCGATACATCCAACAATTTGTTGTTTACCTTAAAGCTCAACAATTCTCGTTGCTTCGCTTTCATGGAATCTTCCAGATAGCCTAATTGCTCTTCAATAAAGTCGATTGAATTTTCCTGGATTTTATTCTTTTCGTTCAGGTCATAGTCAATATAAGACTGCATTAGGGCATTGATATAATCCCGACCTTTTTCCACCACTTTAGTGGTGGTAGTAATATTTAATACCGAGGAGTATTCATTGACCATGTTGACCTGAATGGCCCTTGCCCAGCGGTCTTCCAAGGCGGATGGGTTGACCAGTTTGAAAAGAATAACTTCCCCAACTCTGCCAGGATTCACCAGCTGTACGATGAATTTAGACCGGGGAGTTTCTACAATCTCTCCAAAGGTATACGTCTTATCATAAATGGATTCATCTCCAGCAGCTTGGGCAGAATTGAAATCCATCAGCCCTCCCTGTGCAGCGGAAAGGCGAAAGTTTTTTTCTGAAAGAATCTCCAATTCTACAGGAGTCTCTGTCACCTGCAAATGATCCCAGTCCACTTCGATCCGGATTGGGGATCGGTCGTAAAGTTCGATGTCTTTGATATTGGTTTTGGCATAGTATTCCACATCAAAGTGTACTTTCTGAAG
>JAJLJS010000103.1:0-1208 GCA_033844545.1 Cyclobacteriaceae bacterium
AGCCGCCGTCCCAAACATAATCAGGCTGTAAATCGCCGAAGGAATGGTCATCACCGAATTGACAATCAGGGTAGCCGCGATGGTGATTCCCAAAGTACCATTCTGAATTCCTGACTCTACAGCGATGGTGAGACTTTGTCGGAAATTCAACCCCGCGATCTTTGCGATTCCATATCCCAAACACAAGGTTGCCAAGTTCAGAGCTAAAGAAGCTGGTCCGGCTTCGATAAAAAACTGAACCAGATTGTCCTTTTCCTTCAAAATAGCCGCGATGATGATGATCACAAAAAACACGGCAGAAATTTTCCGAAATGGAGCATCCCAACTCCTAGCCAGTTCAGGAGCTTTTTTCAACACGATCATTCCAATCGCCACAGGAATAATGGTGATCGCTAAAACCGCCACCACAGTCCCCAAAATCTCCAGCTTTAACTCTTCTCCCCCCGGGATAAAGTAGCCAATTGAAAAATTGACGATAAATGGAATGGTCACAACGGTAATCAATGAAGAAAAGGCTGTCAAGGTGATCGAAAGAGCTGAATCTCCTTTGGCCAAATGAGTAATCAAATTGGAAGTGGCGCCACCGGGACAAGCCGCCAAAATCATCAATCCTACTGCCAACTCCGGGGACAAATCAAATACCCGCGCAAGCAAAAAAGCAACTGCTGGCAACAAAATGATCTGATTGAATAATCCCAGAGAAACTGCCTTGGGGTAAATCAAAATTCGCTTAAAATCAGCCGGAGTAAGGCTTAATCCCATGCCAAACATGATCACGGCCAAGGATAAGGGCAAAAACAATTCGGTAAGAAAGCTGGATTCCATGGTATTTTGGGTTAGTGGGTGATAGAGTTTTTAGGTTATTGCTTATAGAGTCTAATGTCCTTGCCGCGTCCAGATTAGTTCGACATTCAGCGTTCGACATTTAAAATTTTAATCATTCCATAATATCTGAGTTAGCTTTTTACTTGAATCAATTTCGAACATCGAATCATGAACGCCGAATGATGAAGTTTACCACCTCTAATCTTGTGTCTAAAGTCTATTGTCTTGATACTTGATACTCAAAGCATTCCCGCCACCGCAAATCCCACATACGTTCCGAGCGCATTTCCCAAACTTCCTACCAGCACCCCCGGTATCAATAAATCGGGGCGATTCAGACTCTCTGCCGCAGCAAAAGCCGTCGTATTTCCTCCCACATTGGC
>JAJLJS010000104.1:0-2741 GCA_033844545.1 Cyclobacteriaceae bacterium
GTGACCACCATGGATTTTCCTTGAAAAATTACCGTTTGCGCCTTTCTCAAGGCATCTCCCTCCAAACATCCCCCGCTGATGGCTCCTGTCAGGGATCCGTCCTCGGTCACCAGCATTCTTGCCCCGGGTCTTCGGTAAGCCGAACCGTCCACTTTGACCACCGTGGCCAATGCCATCTTTTTACCTTCTGATTTGGCAAAATCATAGGCTTGAACAATCGAATGAAGTTCTTTCATCGGGTATTGGTCTTAAAGGCTAATTGTAGGTTTTCTTTTCTCCTTAGGGAATACCAAAAGGAAAAGAACAGAGAAACCAAAAGGTATGCTCCAAAAATATAATTAGCCCCAGGCAAAAACTTACTGATTTCAAACCAATCTCCCGTAGTGATCAAAAAATAAGCCCCATAGCAAAATTTCAAAAGCTCGGCGATCCAGGCATTCGGGTTTCTGTCCATCAGTTCTGTAAAGGCATAAACGGTCAGAAAAACAAAGCCTCCGTAATAGAAGATTCCCGGGGCAGCAATTTGAGCCAGATTTCCGAAAAGGTAACTGAGCAATAAGAGTAAAATGACCAACTGGATAAAAGACCAGATGGTCATTCCTTTGCCTAAATGAGGATTGTATTTTTCAAAATGGTATACATCTTTGATCTTTTCCACAGGATATTTTTCGGCCACATCTGCAGGTCTCCAACCCAATGGCATAAACCAGATTTTCAGCTTGTCTGACCAGTTTTTGGCTCTCCATGCATCTTGGATCAATAACCAAAGATGCATGAAGTTAATCTTGATCGGATTCCAGGTTTGTACAGGTCTCGTCACTCCATAGACCGCTGGTACATCCTCCATTTCTTCCTGATAGGTCCCAAACCATTTGTCCCAAAAAATAAATATCTGCCCATAGTTTTTGTCCAGATACTCCGGATTGATCGCATGGTGAACCCGATGGTGAGAAGGGGTTACGATGATTTTTTCCAAAAATCCCATGCGTCCAATATGCTGGGTATGGTACCAAAACTGGGCAAATAGATGCAAAGGTGCCACAATGGCGATGACCTCAGGGGGAACGCCCAGTAGGGCAGCGGGAATCAGAAATACCGCAAAAATCTTCACAATCCCTGAAATACTCTGCCGCAGCGCACAGGCCAGATTAAATTCCTCGCTGCTGTGGTGGATGATGTGGTTGTTCCAAAACAAGTTGTATTCATGCGCAATCCGATGAGTCCAATAGCCTGCAAAATCCAAAGCAAAAAAGGCAATCACATAAACCAACCAAGTGGCTTTGATTTCAAAAAATCCCATCCGTTCGTGAAGCCAGGCATAAGAAATCACTACGATACTTAAGCCGAGTACATCCTTGGTTACATTCGTAATCCCTGAACTGAGACTGGAAATCATGTCTGACATCGGGACGGTATCCTTTTTCTTCCAAATTCCCCAAAACTTTTCAAACAAGACCAAGACCAGAAATGCTGGCATGGCTATCAATAAAATCTTACCGTAGGCTTCCATTTGGGTTCATCTTTCTCTCCCTAAACTTATATAATCCAAACCTCTGTTTCAATAGGATGGTTCTGGATTGGCCTTTTTTGACTTGAATCAAGGATTTTGATTTTTGGAAAGATTCCTATATTCCTAAGCTCAAAACAGCCTTTATGAGAACTATTCTACTGTTTTTACTCCTCGCCGCTTCGGGTTCCGCCTTCTGCCAACTCTCCCGGGAAGAAATTATCCAAGCATCAAATGCCCAGTTGAGAGCTTCTCTGATCGAGTTTCGGGAATATCTAAGTCTCCCAAATAATGGGAAAGTTCCGGAGGATATTGCGAAAAATTTGGAATGGACTCAAGCCGCACTGGAAAGTAGGGGGTTTAAGACCCGAGTTTTAACCGGAAATGGGGTTCCGCACCTCTTTGCTCAGGGGAAAATGGATCCAGCCAAGAAAACGATCCTTGTCTATATGCAAGTGGACGGACAACCTGTTGATTCTTCTGCCTGGAACCAAGATAGCCCCTACATTCCTGAGTTGATGGAGGAAATCGATGGAAAGTGGGAACCGATCAACTGGAACTTTTTGGATGGAAAAATCAATCCTGAGTGGAAAATATTTGCCCGATCGGCTTCAGATTCCAAAGGACCAACGATGACCTTTTTTTCTGCATTGGATATCTTGAAACAAAAAGGGATTGAGCCTTCAATCAACCTCAAGTTCATCCTTGACTTTCAGGAGGAAATCAGTTCTCCTGAATTGGCACCGATAATAGCAGCCAATAAGGATCTATTCCAAGCAGATGGCATTCTGATCATGGATGGCACCCGACACTTTTCCAATCTTCCCAATTTGGCTTTTGGTGCCCGGGGCATAGTCACCGCTACTATCAAAGTTTTTGGGGCATCCAATGACCTGCACAGCGGTCAGTATGGAAATTTTGCTCCTAATCCTGCATTCCAGCTTTCCAGACTTTTGGCAGCGATGAAGGATGAAGAAGGAAAAGTCCTGATTCCGGGATTCTATGAGGGAGTAAATATTTCCGAAGCTGACTTTGAAGCCATGAGCCAGATTCCTGAAGACAATCAAGAAATGGCCCATGAAATGGGTTTTGCGGAAGCCGAAAAAGTAGGGAGAAACTATCAGGAATCGCTCCAATTTCCATCCTTGAATATCCGGGGACTGAAATCAGGCTGGACAGGAGCGGAAGTCAGAACATTGATTCCGTCTGAAGCAGTGGTAGAAATAGACATTCG
>JAJLJS010000105.1:0-1073 GCA_033844545.1 Cyclobacteriaceae bacterium
TAAAGGATCAGGAGGATGTCGTAATCCTGGATGTGCGGTCCAATTACGAACACGAATTGGGGCGTTTTAAAAACGCAATCACCCTGGATATTGACAACTTCAGGGATTTTCCAGAAAAAGTGAAAGAACTGGAGCATCTCAAAAACAAAAAAGTTTTGACCTATTGCACCGGTGGGATCAAATGTGAAAAAGCTTCTGCATTTCTTCTGGAACAAGGCTTTGAAGACGTGTATCAGCTTCATGGCGGCATTATCAAATATGGAATGGAAGCCGGAGGAGAGGATTTCGAAGGGAAGTGTTATGTATTCGACAACAGGATTGCGGTGGATGTCAACAAGGTAAACCCAACTGTCATCTCCACCTGTCATGTCTGCGGGACGAATTGCGATCGCATGGTCAATTGCGCCAATCCCAAATGCAATGAACATCTTCCAATCTGTGAAAAATGTGGCTGGGAACTGGAAGGTGCCTGCTCAGTAGCGTGTAAGGAGCATCCGGAAAAACGCCCATACGATGGCACCGGATATTACCAGAAAAACACCAATGGCTACAATCCATTCAAAGGCTTGCATCGACCTGCATCCAAAGACTTGATCAATCATGGAGAACCGTCGCATTCCTGAATCTGAGCTGATCCTCAATTCGGATGGAAGTGTGTATCATTTGCATTTGAAGCCAGAACATCTGGCTTCAACTGTTTTTACCGTAGGTGATCCTGAGCGTGTTCCTCTAGTTTCTCAATATTTTGACCAAATAGATTTCCAAATCACCAAGCGGGAATTTGTTACCCATACCGGCTGGAAAAATAGCCAAAAAGTCACCGTAATCAGTACAGGAATGGGTACAGATAATATCGAAATTCTGATGACCGAGTTGGATGCTTTGGTCAATGTGGATTTGGATAGCCGAGAAATTAAAAAAAATAAAACTTCCCTGAATATCATCCGAATCGGGACTTCCGGCAGCATGCAAACGGATATTCCGGTAGGCTCCCATTTGGCCTCGGAAATTTCCATCGGTTTGGACACTTTGATGACTTTTTACCCAAGCTTGGAAGAAGATCAAAGTTTGGC